>CAZFVB010000062.1:0-9929 GCA_964522375.1 uncultured Chloroflexota bacterium | reverse complement strand
CCAGAAAGCATTGATGGCCACCCACACAACAGACGCCGCGGCCGCAGATACGCCAATACGGACGGCCCGAGCCCAGTGTCTCCGAACTACCATTGCAGTCGCTGCCGTAGCAATAAACATGGGCAGCACAGCCATCGCAGCGACCATCTCGGTAACGTTGTTACCAATTGGAGCCGCCAGAATCGACACGAGACCCGTCGCACACACTGCTCGTGCATAGTCAGCGTCGCGACTCACGGTTCGGATCCAATATGCAAGGGCGAAAGGCAACACCGCGACTGCCGCAATCATCGGTTCCTTGTATCCCATCCAGTTCGAGATGAGCCACAAATTAAACATGTAGAACAACACCGCGGCGAGACGCGAAAGTCGCTGCCATGGCCCTTCATAAACCGCTGCCATGAGGGTGTACATGGCAAAACCAGGAAGCGTAAACCAAAACACAAACTGGGCCGCCTGCGCCATGACGGGCGACACCCCCAAAGCCTGTAGCGCCGCCGCTATAAACAGGGTGACAAATCGTCCCGAATCGAGAATCGCCGGAGCTCCAGTTCCGATCTGATCATTCCAAATGAACCAGAACCTGATGAACTCGGTCCAATTTGGGGGCACCATTAAATCCTCGGAATTAAGAAGCGCTCCTTCTCTGAACCACAAGAGCGGCGTGAGACCGAAAACAAGAATCGCCACGTAGTCGAGTCGATGAGATGTTATCCAGCCTCGTCGAATCATCGGAACCGCCGAACCTCCAAGCTGTCCCATATGGGTCTCACCTGAGAATCGTCTCTGTCATCATTCATCTCGGGGGTAATCGACGGAGCCGCGTCCACACACGAGTTCCAAGCAATCCCATAGCCACCACGCCAAGCACCACCACAGCTCCAACCGATATCGCGGCTCCCCAAAGAAATAGGCGTTGAGGCACGAACTCAATGCTCACGTTATACACACCAGCAGCCGGGATCTTGTATCCATTTGCAAAACCGTTCACCACATGATGTTGGAGGACCTGGCCCTCAGTTGTCGCCTCCCACCGCGGGTCATACGACTCGCCAAAGACCAAGGTGCCTGGTCCTGCCGAGACCACTCGAAGCCGCACGGACGACGGATCGCGGTGTTGCACATCCACCATGGTCGGAGCATGCGTACGACCAGAGGAAAGCGTTTTGGGCACAACACGAACCACGTACTGTTCCGCTTTTTGCTGGTGGATCGCGAGTTGCTGAGTACCAACCGAGAGGTTTAACGGAAGCTCAAAAGTCCTCTCGCCCAATCGGTCCCGCGACGTAAGTACCAGTGGTCGACCATCGATGGTCGCGCTGACCGAATCGACATCACCGTCGGGGCCATATGAACGAATACTTAACAGATGCGGCCCCGATACATGAGTTTCCAGTGGAAATTCGTATACCAAACGCCCAGCACGAAGCGAATCTTCTCGAACCGCAAACGTCAGTTGGCGATCGCCGACTGGCGTACCGCCAAACGGCGAATAGAACCAGACTACGTTTTCACCAGGCTGAAGCTCGACCGCACGAAGCAACACATCAATCGCCCGATCCCCTGGGATTCGACCAAGAAATTGTTGCTCCTCGTTAACGTATACGTATAGGTCACGAGGCGTCTCATGCGACCGCACCTTAAACACAATGTTCGTTAATGTCGTGGTCTCAGATTGATTCTCAATCGTCAACGCCCTCTTGCCATCTCCAATGAGCCATCGCCACGCATCTCCATCAACCAGCTCAGTCGTCGGCAGGTTTTCAGCAAACGCCATCCAAACCACCCGGTCTTCCGCGTCCAACGGCGCGGTCTCCGGACGGGCACCACGTTCGGTAGAAGCTACGTTTGACACCGGGACGGTACCGCTCCGAAGAAGTGTCGTGGTGGCCTCGACAAGTTCGCGAGGAATATGGGCCGGTACTACAACCAGTTCCGCCGCTAAACTCACATCCAACGCACCTTCAAGTCGGTGGGCACCTGACGCCAGATCAAAATCCCCCAGATGAACCCAGCACGAGGTGCCAGGCACCGACTCCTGCGAAAGGTCCACACTAGTCCCATCGATCTGCAGCTGCCCTGAAGGAAACTGGCCTCTTCGCCTTGCCTTGAGAAAAACTGAATGTGTGCCCGGCGTATCGATATGGAACGTTACTGGCGCTCCCCGCTTGGGAACTCCATATCGGTACCTCGATGGAACCTCTGCAAGGGCTAGTTCTTCTGCACCACTCTCGAACAAAACAATGCTGTCCAGATCAGGAGACGTGAGCGCCGCGGAAACACCACGCGGCGGTTCACGATCGGTAAATATCAGGGCAGGCGCCTCAAGAAATGAGGACCCAATCAGCATTGGTAGTACGTCGAGGCCCCCAGCGACCACGACATGTTGATCAGTGGCATACGTGTGCGGAAGAGATGACGTCACTGGATAGACGTCCCAGGTTCCAAAAGTCATCGGATCCCCAACACCCAGTTGGCGACGGAGGCGCTCGCGTACCCATGCCGGATCATCCGTATCCCCCGCGTAGAGCCAATGCTTAATGTCTGTCTCATGGCTGATGTGGCGAACCGCCATAAGCTTCAAAAGTTCGTCAGCCCGCCTAGTCTTGTCCCCATAAATGGCGTCATACGTCACCGCATTCAAATCAGCGTTCGTGGCTGCCACCAGCGATCCAAACACCGTCGAAAACGCGTAGACCACCGGAGTGGTCCCAAGCTGGGTTAACGGCGGTCCAAAGCCGTTGTAGCCCCAAGTATTAGCCCAGACCGTCGTATCAGGAAGAACCGCTACACGCCCATCAGAACTCTCCGCATCTATCCACTGAGAGGCCACATCAACAAAGGCCGGCACCCGGACACGGTTGTGCGGTAAATAGTCCCGATCGTCATCAGTTGTAAAGATCTTGCCTGTGGTTACTGGGTAGGCATACACCATGTTGACAGCCATCACCCCAATTACAGGCAACACAAAAAGGGCCCCACGAAATCGATACCACGCACCGGGAGGAAACGGCCGATCACGAAGACGCACATGCAGTTGGGCGAATGCCACCCCGAGCAACACAGCCACACCGATCGTTGTAATTAAGGTGAACTTAAACCACGGGCTCCGGACAATCCAAAAAGCCGGCACATGCTCCACGAGCCATAGATACACCTGGGTCATTGGCTCGTGGGTACCCATGCTGAGGGCAAACCCGATCACAGCAAAGACCGTAAATAAATGTCTGACGGACGGGCCACGAAGCACCGAGCCCAGCAATGCCAGCACCGGTACGAGCCAGGCCAACGCCTGCAACACGAAGGTTGACTGGTAGACGGTCGAATGGGCTCGATACGGCTCGTTCCATCCTTGATACCACGTCCAGTCACCCTGAAAGCGCAGCACATTCGGAATAGACGTTGAACTCGAGAGTCCCTGCAACCATGTCGATGCCAATTCGGCAGTCGCCGTGATTTCCGCACCAGACGTGGCCCTGAGCTGACCGACGAATGGGATGAGCCAGAAGGCATTAACCAGGGCGGCGGTAGACACCCCCAACACAAAAATGATCCCAACCCGGCCAAGGTACGCAAGCTCGCGCCACCTCCCGGTAATCACCGGATAAAGAACAACAACCAGGAGCACCGCACCGAGAACCACAGCTACAACCGGGGGGTTCACCCCAATCCCAGATCCCCAGAGCGCCACCGGCGCAAACAGCAGCACAAACCGACGTAAACCAATACGTCGATCAAAGGCGAGAATCAGAAGCGAAATAACGGCCGGAAGAACCGCCTGTGCGCTCAAAACTGCAATATTGAAACCAAGCCAGACGTTTTCCAGGTACAAATTGAACATGTAAAAACTGGCAGCCACGAGAGCCGCTGGTTTCCAGCTATCACCCAATCGGCCACTACCAAAGAGCGTTCGAACCAACAGCACCATGGAAAGGCCTGGGAGCATGAACCACAGAATCATTACCGCTCGTTGAGCCACAGCAGGCGTTAACCCGATTACTTGCAACAGCGCTTGCTGGCCGAACACGAGAATGGCCGTGTGTGCCACGTTATACGGGGTCCCGGTATTAAGCAGCGGGTTCCATGAGTGCAAAGACAGATGGAACTGTGCCGGCACCCGGGGCAATGCGGAATCCTCAGAGATGAGCATGACATCCAAGGGCGCCCAGAAAATCGGTGCAAACCCAAGGATGATGACGACACCTGGGATAGCCCATGACGATTGGAGCAAACGGAACAGATACCTCATAACCATCCTCAAACCACGAGCATCGCTAGATCAGAAATATCCACAGGCCCACCCCAACAACTGTTTTCACAGGTTCATCTCCAGAAATCAGCCGCGAGACGACAATCGATCGACAATATTTTGAATCAGTACCGCGATCGACGACTCATCGATCGCGGTTGCGACAAAGAACAAGACAAGCACAAACATCCCGACACTAACCACCACCCCGGCCACAACGATGGCCCGCTGGGTAACTTCTGCGCCCGAAGCCGCCGATCGGCCACCAGAACTTGCCAGTATTGCCGCAACCACCGCACCACCCATAACAATCTCGGCCACACCGGCCACCACCTGGGTCAACCCCTCAACTCTCCAGAGATCTAGTACAAGCGCCAGCATGATCAACCAAAGTGCGGCTCCAAGCAGAACCCGCCATTGGTGTATCGGTCGCCCAAGAAATCGCCAAGGGTGAGCACGAGCCGACTGCCAGATTTGACGAGGGTCAGCCCGACCATTCCGCATTTGAGCTACGACCTTTCGCCCGAGCGTCGAAAGGCAAACCGCGACAGCCCCAACTAATAGCACGAGGATCGGTAGCGCGAAGGCCGCCCTCCAAAACCCATCTCGCATTTCCTCGAGATACATCTGGCTATCACCCACCACCATTGTCGCGGTTGCCTGCACAACGGTGAGCGTCAAAATCGGAACACCAAGTACCACGGTTGGCCCGTCGATAAATCGAGACGGGTACACCTCGAAGAGTTTCTTGAAGGCCCGCATCACAAGTCCGGCAGCGACGACCGACAACAACCCAAGGGCCATCACATAACCCACTACACGTACCATGCCGTCGAGGCTTGTCATCCGAAGCATGCCCACAGGTCCAACCGACAGCATTGGCGTTATCTCTGCCCGAAGCTCGGAATCTGTAGGTGCCCCATTGATCGTCAACAATCCCGGACCAATATTCTTAGTTCTCGAGGCCATGATGGCGACTTCGCCCGGTGACGTACTGGCTACCTCGATCTCAAAATCAAGCTTGCCCGCCGACCGCACATCGACCGGCGATAATTGACCTGTCGAAATGGTGCTATGGCCGCCTTCAGATACCACCGCGATAGATTCACGAAGAATTTCCCGTGTGGTTCCAGATCGACGAACCCGTAAATTGATAGCCACCGGATTTCCATCACTTGGAAACGCACGAACCACTGCACTAAACCCGCCGACACCTCCGCCAGGGATTTCGATCGTTTGGCTCACGCTCTGCCCGGGTTGAAGGCGAACAATCTCGCCGATGGGATCTCCCAACGACCAGGGTTCGAAGGTCCGCTGCCGTTGTCCAAACATAGCCACTATCCCAAGCGTGGCAAGCACGGCAACTAATGCTATTGCCCATTGGCCAAAACGCACGATTACAGCCCCATGGATTACCCGTTTCTCAACGGATGGCTGACCATTCATCGAAAACGACGCCTACGAACGCCGGACAAAGCAAGACCAGCCACCAGGCCAACGATCACAATCGTCGATCCAACACCGCTAACATCAGCCAAAGACTGGGGCGCGAATACAATCTCGACGACATGTTCCCCATCGGCTTCGATCAAAAATCCGTTCGCGAACCCGTTGACCTCGACATGGTGCTTACTCACCTGCCCGTCAACGGAAGCTCGCCACCGAGCATCATAGAGTTCATTCAGGACAAGAATGTATGGACCCCCGGAATCCGCGGTGACCCGAAAATGCGTGTCTCGTAAGCGTTCGAATGTCAGGTTCGGCGCTTCCAGGTTCACGCTTTCCGGATCCTGCCACGGACTGATCATCACCGGATGCACCCGTCCGGATCCTGCCACGATGCGTAAATCATGTAGCCCTGCATCAAGCCGTACGGTCGTCCGCACGATGGGAATCATAGCTTCTTGCGACAAGGGACACACGAGGCCACCAGTGCACACAACCGTGGCCCCGCAACAGCGCTGATCCGGCTTGAACGGACGTTCGAGTTTGTCCACGAACTCTTGGCCATCGATAGAGAGCGACTGTAATCCAACCCGCGCTACATCCGAAGATGATTCCCCCGGTGGGACGAGCACCGAAATGTCATAGGCCCCGGCTTCAGCAATTGAGAACTTTCGGTCACGCGTCGCAGTCCCCATCACAAACGGCACATTAAACCGAAAACTTTCGTAGCCGCCATCACTACGTTCCGATTCCCGATCGGGTGAGTAAAACGTGACAAAGTTTTCTCCCGGATCTAACTCGATATCCTCCACAACAAGCGTCTGCGGATGATTAGCCGGAAGTGTGTAGGTCGCGACAAAACGATTGTCGATGTTGACCCACAGGGAACGTGGGATTTCAATTGATTCGACAGTAAATACAAGGGCTACGGTCTGCTGAACATCCTGAGGGTTCGTAACCTTGAGATTCCTGATTGATTTTTGCGCCGTAGTAATTCGTCGAATCCCGTTAACCTCATCATCCAACGTCGCCGGTACCCAGCCATGCCATAGTTCTACCGTAGGCATCGAATCGGTTTCCGTCTGGACAATGTCGTCGGGCTGCACCTGCGAGAACAAGTGCCACGACGTTGATGTGGCCTGACTCGTAAGCATCTGCGCCGCGTCACGCTGGGCCTCTACTCGGCTCTGACGATGTACAGCAACTAGTTCAACCGGCTGACGGCCATCGGCCCTTGGTAACTCAAGCTGGTAGGCGCCGGTCTGCGCAACAAACGTCGCTGCTAACGTCCATGTTCGAGCCTCCCAGTTCGAAATGGCCAACGGGCCAGGATCCGTCTCCGTATCGAGCAGTGCTCCATTGATCGTTGCCCGACCCCAGTCAATCTCTGACAGGTCCTGGCGCTGGATCTTGAGCAACAACTTGCCAGCCGGAGTAAGCGTGGGCCCTTCAACCGGTCGCATACGCTGCCAAATTTCGTATATACCCGGTTGACTGACCGCAATCGGGAACGAGGCGCCAGCAGCTTCGACAACAATAGGTTCCGCGAGGAATTCTCTATCCAAGATGGCGTCAAGCGTGCCACTGACAGCAATCAGTTCAATGTTGCGGCTAGGCGTGGCCGTAACCCGTCCAAACTCTCCCGGATTGCCGCTGATCCGATCAATGAATGACCAAACATCCTCACCAGGCACCCGCTGCGTGAGAACGATGGCCGCATCTTGCGACTGCACCAGTGATGACAGTGACTTCAACAATTCGAGACCGGCTGGAGCAGCCACCACGGTCCGCGTAGCAGTCACGTGAGGAACTGGTGATTGGACAGCAAAAAACACGAGGGGACCGAACCGCGCCGCGAACCTGAGACCGTGGCGTTGCATCAACATCGAGAGTTCATCAGCTTCCAGTCCGTCCACGGCAAAGAACCGACGATTCACATCCTCTTGCTGCATGACATAACCGATTCCCGACCGAGCCAGCACACCGGACGCCGACCCATAACCTCTCCCAAGCAATGCGTCATAGACAGCAATCGGCATGGCCGACGGCTCTACGAGATTGATAAAGGACCGATCACTAAATTCCGCCAGCGGGGGCATGTATCCCGTGTATCCCCAGTCAGTGGTCAGCCGCAGTGTCGGGGGTAGCGCCAGTATGCGATCGTCTCGAGACTGCGTGCTGAGCCACTCGCGGGCTTCGTCTAGATGGTCAGGAAGTCGAACCTGAAACCCAGGCAGGGGAGACTCTGGACCTCGCTGGACAAAGAATTGTCCTCTCATAAATGACGAGGTGTACCCCAGGTAAGGAATGATCAGGAGAATCGCGAGCAACCCTGTCATCAACTGCCCTGGAACCTGCACACGAGCCACCTTGCGTATCCAGCGCTCCGCCCGAGGCCGTATCAGATCAACCAAGGCCGCCAACCCAAGCCCTGCCAACGGTGCCATTCCTAAAACCAACAGCGCCGTTCCCTTGTACCACGGGCTTCGGAGCGTCCAAAACCCAGGCACGTATTCCCATACCCAGCCAAACAATCGGCCAGTGGGACCATTTACTCCAGAACCGATAAAGATGCCTATGAGCATCAGCACGGCAAAAGCCCAAAATCTTCGATCCCGAATGGCCAACATACCGCCGACCGCAGCAATGATTGGAATCGTGGCCGCCGCAATAGCCTCTGGGGCAGCCATAAGCCTCGGCGCATGCGGGAGATATGGCACACCATTGAACGCTTCATACCAGACCCAGTGCCCCCGAATTCGCAACGTATTGAATGGCGATGTAAAGCTCGATAACTGTTCAAGTTGAGGCAGCGCCGCTTCCTTCGTACGACCAAGGAATGTCTGCGTCCCACCGCTTGTGGGAGAAGCCAATACGCGTTAACACACACGGTGAGCGCGAGCGCAAGTCCGCCAAATTTCAACGCCCGTCGAATGCCACGTTGATCGCCTTGGATAAATCGGGCACCTATGAACAAGAGGAGATACGTCGGAACCGGTATCAAGGCCACGAGCACCATCGGAGGATTCGCGGCAATACCAGACCCGATCACTGTGACGAGAGCAAATACCGCCGCATGCCGTACGACGGAACCTCCTCGAAGCACCCGAATGGTCACAGCCAAGAGCAGTGGCATTGCGACATAAGCGCTAAGGTTCGCGATGTTCAAACCCTGCCAGATCGGCTCCTGGTAAAAATTGAAGAGATATAGAAGAGTGGCCCCAACCCGAGCCAGTTCAGATCGCGTGAGGCAGCGCATCAGGATGTACATAGCAAAACCGCCCGCGGCGAACCAGACGGCAAACTGCAGGCGTTGTGCATGCTCGATCGAGAACCCGAGCAACCGAAAGAACGCGGGCCAGAACATAAAGAATAGGGCCGGCAAGCGGTCATCCGGGCTGGAACCAAATGACACCTGCGGATCCCATGTGTTGAAGAAACGAAGCCATTCCGCAAAATCGATTGGCATCATGAAATCTTCAGACTTGGCGACCTGCCCGGGCGCGACCCAAAACAAAGGAACGAGGCCCGCAACCATCACGACGAGAACGCCAATCGACAATCGTCGACCTGCGAGCCTGGCTCGCCACCAATTAAGCACGATTGGCATCTACAGTCAGCGCTCTACCTCTTCGATATGACAAAGGGACCGATCGCGAGCCGCCGCAATCCGGACCGAACCAAGGTTGCAATAGCATCCGACGGCGAACACACCACGGGCTCGCCATGGAGATTGAATGACGTATTCAACACAGCCCCAATCCCCGTAAGTTCCTCAAACCTGGAGATAACACGGTGGTATCGGGGATTGTCGACATGACGAAGGATCTGTGGCCGAACGGTCTTGTCGACAGGATGAATAGCGGCTCTTAATTCACGCCGGCCGAGCTCGGTCGTCTCAAAACCCACCATCATGTGTGGCGAAGGGATGTTGGTGGCATTGATGAGATATCTGCCCTGAGCTTCATCGAGTACGGTTGCAGCAAACGGCATCCAGAAATCCCGCTGCTTAATCTGTTCATTTAATATCGGAATGCCATCGCGATCAGAGGGATGCGCGAGGATGCTGCGATTCCCAAGCGCCCGAGCCCCGAATTCCATTCGCCCCTGAAACCTGGCAACAATTTCACCATCAGCCAATAGCTGTGCCGTCGCCATATCAACATCAGATTGCTTATCCACATCACACGTTGCAGCCACACCCGATGCTGCAATCGCGGTTTCTATTTCTTCA
>CAZFVB010000061.1:0-10176 GCA_964522375.1 uncultured Chloroflexota bacterium | reverse complement strand
CAGCGAGTGCAGCCGCGACATCGCCATAGGAGTCAACGTCAAGCGGAGCGGCAATCTGCTGGATGAAATAGCAGATGGTCGTAAGTAGCGGTCCGAGGATCAAGGAAGTCCCTGCAAGCTTCGCCGAAGAAATCGTGCCCATAGCCCTACCTTCGTGAATGGCTCTATGTTTACATTATAATGCAATGGGTAAGGTTTGGGCTACCGTTTGATTAAGCGTTGATGATGGTTGGAGCGACGGTCCATCGACGTCTTACCGGTGGTGGCGAGGGGCGGAATCGAACCGCCGACACATGGATTTTCAGTCCACTGCTCTACCGACTGAGCTACCTCGCCGTAACTCGGATGGGATCTGGTCTGGTGGGCGATGCAGGGCTCGAACCTGCGACCTCTACGGTGTAAACGTAGCGCTCTGCCAGCTGAGCTAACCGCCCGACAGCAGGCGTCCGCCCGAGTCAGGTGCGTCATCGTACCCCAAGACGAATCCACCATTGTGTGGATGGTGGATTCGTCTTGCGATTATTAAGATGGGCCGGCACCTGCCCCGATGGCTGGCGTACCGAGGATCACCGGTAGGCCGCTTTCCGGGTTAGTCGGTACGTAGACAACGCTACCCGACTCCATGTCTCGTAGCGCCGAGATGTACTTGTCCTGGAGCACGGCTGCGGTGAGGGAGGCATTGATGAGCTCATTGGCTTTTGCAATACCTGTCGCTTCCTCGACCCGTCGATTGGCTTCCTCGGTAGCTTCTTGTACGCGGAACTTTCGCTCCTGAATCGACTGCTCAGCGGCGATTTTTCGCTCGATCGCATCAGTGATTTGTTGGGGAAGATCCACATCACGGAGCAGGACGCTCTCGATCAAGACGCCACGTTCGCTCAGCAGGGTACCGAGCTGTTCTTCGATCTGGTTTGCGACCTCGGTTCGCGCGGTTGTATACAGCGCTTCCGCGACGAATCCACCGACGACGTCACGAATGGCATCACGGATGGCCGGGCGGACCACGATTTCCACGTAGTTCGGTCCGACTTTCTGAAAGAGGTCAGGGGCCTTGGAAAATTCGAGGCGGAACAGGGTCGTGATATCGAGACCGACCGACAACCCTTCAGATGTCAGGGTTCGGACGGTTTGATCGGTGGCACTTGGACCTGAATCTTCGCTTCGAGAACTCATGGTTAGCTGCTGTGTTCGAACACTCAGTGTTTCCAAGCTGGCCCACGGTGTCTTGAGCAGAAGCCCCTCAGGTTTTGGTATCGGATCAACCACTCCGAAGGTATGGAGGACCCCCACTTCACCCACGTTGACAAATCGCACGCTGAACATGGCCGCCACGATGAGGCCAGCGATAGCGATGACGACAATGCCCACGGCGCTATTTCCTACTCTGTTTGTACCTGTACCCATTAACCGAGATCCCTTCGGGTATCTACCCCGGTAGCGTAGCGAGCGAACAAACGCATCGCATGTACGTAACTACTTGTGTCGTTGATACCATTCGATAGGCTACGACACAAGGACACATTTCACCCAATGCGGTTTCAGGATCGGATTTTTTGTGGGACATCGTCGGACAGTGGTGTGACGAGGACTCGGATTCTTTCGAGACGGAGGCTCCTTCTAGTGACTGGGACGCTGGGGGTGTTGAGCGCGTGTGGCGAATCGCCATCATCAACCCCATCACCAGCACCGTCGGTTCAGGTGCAGACGAACGAATTCCCCATTCCACAGGAAGCGTCTGTGTCGACGTCTGAACCAATGTCGACGGCGCAAGTGGCACGGGCGACTCCAGTGCCGGCCACTGCTGTGACCACCATTGCGAAGCCAAAGGCCAGACCTGGTGCTGTAACACCCCCTGCCGATGTGGATGATGGTCTGCGACGGTTAGATGGATATGGATTTCAGGTCCATATGTACAACCAGGATCGTCGGGCGATAACGAAGGCTGCCGTATCTGCTGGTTTCGATTGGGTGAAGCAGCAGGTTGAATGGCGACAGACTGAGCCCATAGAAAAAGGCGGGTTCGATTGGCGCGAACTAGATAAAGTCGTAGCTGCGGCTAGTGGGGCTGGGTTGAAGATTTTACTCAGTGTGGTGCAGGCCCCGGATTGGGCGCTTGGGGATCGTTCGCATGGGCCTCCAGGTGATCCTCTTGATTTCAAGGATTTCATGGCAGCGATTGCGGGTCGGTATCGCGGACGTGTTCAGGCATATGAATTGTGGAACGAAGCCAATCTTTCGAGGGAATGGGGCTATGGTCGGCTCAATGCCGGGGAATTTGTTGAATTGTTGAACGCTGGGCATCGCGGGGTGAAGGAGGCTGATGCGGATGCTGTCACGGTAGGTGGGGCATTAACGCCGGCTGGCGATGTAGATATCCCTGACCAGAAGCTCCAGGCGATTGATGACGTTCGATTTCTTGAAGAGATGTACGCGTATCGTGATGGGCTTGTACGTGAATCCTTTGATGCGTGGGGTGTTCATCCCGGTGGTTTTAACAACGGGCCGACCCAGGAGATTGGCACGCCTCGCGGAGCAGGATGGAATGGCCATGGGAGTTTTTATTTCAAACGCTTCACTCAACACCGCGCGGTTATGGAAGCCAATGGAGATGCGGACAAACCCATCTGGCTCACTGAGTTCGGGTGGTCAACAAAAAATGCAGATCCTGGCTATGGTTTTGGCGGTGACAATTCCGAGGACGATCAGGCGACGTTCCTTGTTGCCGCCTTTCGGGTCATCCGGCAAGACGCGCCATACATTTCCCACGCGTTTGTATGGAATTTGAACTTTCAGTCGGTCGTAGGACCGGAGGACGAGAAGTATCCGTTTGGGGTGCTTGGTCCTGAGGGCTCGCCGAGGCCAGCCTATTCTGCGCTGGTCACGATGCCGAAGGGGATTCGCTCAGATCCCTAAATATATGGCCTGAACAGCACTGGTATTAGTCGGTGAAAAATTCGGCGTTTACCTTCGTCCAGTTAGCCCACTCTTCAGGGACGTCAAAGTCAGGGAAAATCGCTGTCACAGGACACACGGGCTCACAAGCGCCACAGTCGATACATTCGTCCGGGTCAATGTAATAGACCTCGGCTTCATCGGTGGTATGGATACAGTCCACGGGGCACACGTCGACGCATGAGGCGTCTTTAGTGCCAATGCACGGTTCACATATCACATACGTCATGAAGCAGAGCTCCCTACTATGGGCCGGATTTAAGATGCAAATGCTGTGTGATCAGCTCACTCCAGCATGCAAAGCCTATCGCGTCCGCATACGCTCGAAAAGCGCTATTGTGAAATTTGTTTGATCGCTGGTGTGTTTAAGAGCCGGAGGTGCAGAATGTCAGGGGCGTTGGTCCAGCGACTTCAGGTGCTGCCGGTACCCTTGGCTCCTCGATAAATTCAGGCTTTAATCACCCAGAGGTTGCTGGCTACATTATCGTCGATCACGACTGTGGCACCGTCCAGCGCCACGACGAGATGGCCCTGTGGTGTGATTTCGGTTACATGCATAACCCGTCCCGGAACTAGTTGCTTGTCCTCAAAATAATGCAGGAGTTCCCCATCATCCTCAGCGGTTTCTGAGAGTCGAACGACGCGGACATCCTCGCCCGCTTCTACTTGGCCTAGATTGATGATTTGTCCGACATCGGTCTCAGGATAGTTCCCTGGAATTGGTAGGCCATGAGGACATGTTGCGGGATGGCCAAGAGATGCAGAAATATGCTCGGTTAGTTCTTCGGACACCGAATGCTCAAGGCGATCGGCTTCTTCGTGTACGTCGGCCCATCCCAAACCAAGGGTTCGTATCAACCAATGCTCGATGAGTCGGTGGCGGCGAGCCAAGAGCTCAGCTGCTCGTTCCCCGCTTAATGTCAGAAACACCTGGTGGTGATCATCAATCCAAATGTGACCATCACGAACCATGCGATCGAGGGTGGCCGTTACGGTTGGTGGCGCTACATGCAAGCGTTCTGCAAGCCGGGCATTGATAACGGCTTCAGCATCTGCTCGCATCCCGTAAATTGCCAGCAGGTAGTCTTCGACGGTATTGGAAAGTGTCATTAGATATTCTGCCACGATTGGAGAATCGGGTTGCGATGGTGCTTACCTAGGCGGGCGGAAAGGCGAGGGCGTCTCCAGTCAGTTGAACCCGCACCCGTTTTCCCGGGACGAAGGCAAAAGTCGGTCCGACACGTGACGAAATTCGCAAGCCAGAATCAAACTCGAGTTCGATCATTTGGTCACGTCCAAAAAAACTACGCCCGACCTGAGATGCTTGCCCCCCTTGGTCCGGTGTGAGTTGTAGCGCCTCGGGACGGATCAGAACATTTACTGGCCCGGTAACTTCATCGATGACCGATATGGTTCCGAGGTCACATACCACCGCTCGTCCGATCCCTCGTCCTGCAATGACGTTGATGTCGCCAACAAACTGGGCAACCTCCCGGGTTGCGGGGTGTCGATAGATCGTGGTCGGCGAGGCTTGTTGCACGATTTGTCCGTGCATCATTACTGCGACTTCATCCGCGAGACTTAGAGCTTCTTCTTGATCATGCGTCACGATGATTGCTGTGGCAGAGGTATCAGACAGGACTTTCTTGACTTCCTGTCGTATACCGCCTCGGAGCGCTGGATCTAGATTTGAAAACGGTTCGTCCAACATGATCAAGCGAGGATTTGGGGCGAGGGCTCGTGCTAGGGCAACCCGCTGTTGCTGGCCGCCTGAGAGTTCGTGTGGCATGCGGTGGTTGAGACCCTCAAGTCCGACTTGTAGTAAGACGTCGTTAACCCGCATGGATCGGCTGCTATGTTGGGGCAATCCAAAGCTGACATTTTCCTCTACCGAAAGGTGAGGGAACAGAGCGAAGTCTTGGAAGACAAGACCGACTTCCCGACGTTCAGGGGGGATGTGCACGGACTCAGTTTCTACAGGTCTCCCATCGATCTCAACGCTTCCTTGATGTGGACGATCAAGACCTGCGATTAATCGTAGGAGAGTGGTTTTTCCGCATCCGCTTGGTCCGAGGAGTGCAAGGACGGTTCCTTTTTGGATCGTCAACGATGCTTTGTCGACAGCCACGATGTCTCCAAAGCGTCGAGTGAGATCTGTGCAGCGGAGGGCTAAGCTCATATCACTGAGCGTGGGATGGTTCGAACAATCGTCACCGACAGCATGTCTCTATTGCTAATGGGTGCGTAAACCGACGTGGGCGCAGGTGAATGCATTTCAACGTTCCCATGCATGGTTCGTGTAGAGGGTGCACGTTACGGCGACTACGTGGTTCAATCGGTTGTTGGGGAGGTTCCGTCTAGAGAAACATTTGCGTCGATCGACCGTAGGTGCAGGTCTCTCTGAGGGAATGGGATTTCGACTTGTTGATCCCGGAAGGCCGTGTCTATTGAGAAATGGAGATCGCTGAGCGAGGTGAGTCGTTCGCTCAAATCGTTGACATAGGCAAGGATGCGAAAGTTGAGCGAGGAGTCACCGAACTCGACGAACAAGATTCTTGGTTCCGGATCGCTCAGTACGTTTGGATGGTTAGTGACAGCTTCCCGCAAAATGTTTTCGACGAGTTGAGTGTCAGATCCGTAGGCGACGCCAACCGTGAAATCAAGACGAGCTCGTCGATCGTCGAGCGTCCAGTTCGTTACCGTGGCAGATATAAGTTCGCCGTTGGGGACGATGGCTTGTGTCTGATCAAACTTCCGTAGGGTTGTGGCACGGATTCCAACCCGCTCGACGGAGCCTAGTTCGCCGCCAACGTTGATTACGTCTCCTACCTTTACCGGTCGTTCTACGAGCAGGATGAGTCCGGAGACGAAGTTGTTGGCAATGTTCTGGAGTCCGAATCCAATGCCCACACCGAGCGCGCCGAGTATGACAAGGACAGCGTCAAGTTGGAATCCAACAGACCGCAATCCCACAAAGAATCCCATGAACAAAATCCCATAGCGCACCAGGGCACCGATGGCATGCAGGGTTCCTTCGTCCATGCCGGTCAGTTGGCTTACCCGACGTTCAAGGAGCCATCGAGCGCGTCCTGCGATGATCCATGTCATCAGGATGATGATGATTAGGACGAGGATGCTCAAGGGGGTAATTGGATCGCCACCGAGGCTAAAGAGTGGTGTGTTAAACCCGCTCCAAACGGCCTGCCATACCTCCATTGGAAATCCTTCTGTGGTTGCTCGAGTCCAGCGGCTGCATCTTAGCGCCCGAATCGATAAAGTTTTACGTTATGGGGGGAGATTCCTGTTGGTCCGAGAGCGGGTGAGTAAATCAAAGGGAACGATTTACCGGACCGCTCGTCTAAGTTGCCGTAATCATTTCAGTTGTACATGGAGGTTTATTGGCCTGGCATCAAGGCAGCCCGCGTGATATGACCTGCGTTTTGTTGTTCCATGGCGTCATCAATTTTGCTCAGTGGAAACTGATGGGATAGCACTCGGTCAAATGGGAGCCGGCCTTTGGATTCGATCAGGAAATCCAGGGCATTCTTTAAGTCCTCAGCTCGATAGTGGGCTATGCCAATCATTGAAATGTTTTTAAACACGATGACTGAAGGGTCGAACTGTGTATCCCAACCGACGTTAATGTTACCGATCTCGAGATAACGGCCGCCCTGCGCTGTCATATCGAGGCCCTCACGAACAACACCAGGATGCCCCACAAGCTCGAGCGTAACGTCCGTGCCGAGGCCGTTGGTCAGGTCGCGGACCGCATTCACCCGAGACTCCGGTGTGTCGTATTCTCTGATATCGATCACGTCATCAGCTCCAAAGTCTTTGATTAGTTCGAGCCGTTCATCAACTCCGTCTATCGCAATAACACGGGACGCACCACGCATCTTGGCCACTCCGGCTGCATACACCCCTAGTCCTCCTGCACCTTGGATCGTTACAGTTTCTCCGAATGACAGGTCTGCTCGATCCAATCCGGATATCACTTGCGACAAGGCACAGTTAATTCCAGCGACTTCGTCGTCCGTGAGCGAGTCGGGGACCTTGAATATCGCGTGGTTGGGTTGGAGGTAGTAATACTCAGCAAATGTTCCCTTGAAGTGGGGCCACTCATCAGAGCTCGTTGCGCGGTCGGCCTGCCGTACCGGACAGGCATAGGTGTGTCCTTTAAGGCAGGTGGGACACTGCATGCATGGATAGAAATATTGGAATACGACACGATCACCTTCGACGAGTTTGTTGCCTAGGGTGTCGGTTGATACACCGGAGCCCAGCCGGGCGATGGTCCCGGTACCCTCATGCCCAAGGGCCATCGGCGTTGGCCGCCCCATTTTCTTGATGTCAATGTCACCCCGCCAATAATGGAGATCAGATCCGCAAATATTGGCTATCGAGATCCTAATTACGGCGGCACCAGGTTGAGGATCGGGTACCGGGTATTCGCGTAACTCAAAAGGGGTTTTAGGCGCGTGATAGGTGGCGGCGATGCCCGTGTCGGCCATTAATGCTGCTCCGGTTGAACAAATCGCGGGAATGTGATCACAGGAGCGTATCCTAAGGCGTGAGTTCCTGCGGTTCTTTTGACGACATTGACATCAGCTAGCTGGATAGTGATCGGGTGTGTGGTTGGTGCGCTGGTGCTGTTTGCAAGCGAGCGTATACGCCCTGAAGGTGTGAGCGTGACCGTGTTGCTTACGCTTGCACTGACAGGTGTTGTTACTCCGGTGGAGGCGTTTTCAGGCTTCGCCAGTCCTGCAGTCATCACTGTTGGTGCGATGTTCATTATGAGCGCGGGTATGGTCGAAGCTGGCGTGCCGGCCGCGATCGCCGCGGCGATTGAACGCTATGGCGGTACGCGGATTACCGTGGTAACCGCGTTGCTTGTGCTGGTGGTTGGTGGGATGTCGGCGTTTATGAACAACATAGCCGCAACGGTTATCTTGTTGCCGGCGGCAGTTAGCCTGGCTCGTGCGGCTGATACTGGATCTTCTCGTTTATTGATGCCGCTTGCTTTTGGATCATTGCTAGGCGGTCTCATGACTCAGATAGGGACGCCTCCTAATTTGCTTGCCAGTGAGGCCCTGGCGGCTGCTGGATACAGGCCCTTTGGGATGTTTGATTTTGTGCCTACCGGAGCCGTGATTTTTGGTGTTGGCCTGGTTTATCTTTTGACTGTGGGACGGAGGGTTCTACCTGATCGGTCGGGTCCGAACGTTGCCGATGAGGTGTCGCAAACTCGTGAGTACCTGGCAGAACTGTTGGTGCCCTCAACGGCAACTATCGTTGGTCAGGCACTCACGACTCTACGTTGGGGACGGCGTTTTGATGTTTCAGTTGCCGAGATTATTCGCGATGGGCATCGACTACGGTTTCCTTCAGCCCACGAATCCCTGTTTGTGGGCGACGTTTTGTTGGTTGAAGGGGAACGTGACGCTGTTCTGCGGCTAGTTGAAGCCGAGGATTTAGAGTTTGCGGTCGAGGGACAGGCCGGACAAACCTTGGTCGATGACGAGATGAGTGTGGTGCTCGAATTGGTGGCCGGACCGTCCTTTGGGTCGCGAGGGCGGAGTCTTGTCGATATTCGCTTTCGAAGCCGGTTGGGAGGCTTGGTTTTGGGGGTATGGCGGCAGGGAACTCGTGTGCGGACTCCAATTCGCCGACTCCGAATTCGTCCAGGTGATGCGCTGTTGGTGCGGATGCCCCGGGATCGAATTGTTGATCTCGAGACATCGAGTGAATTCATCATGTTGTCTACGCGGCCCCGGGTAGTCTTGCCTCGACCACGCATGTTGTTAGCAGTGGCGATCCTGGCGATCGCTATTGGTATGGCGGCGACAGGCGTGGCCCATATCGCTGTGGCCGGAATGTTTGGGGTTGTCTTGATGATTCTGTGTCGAGTTTTGCCGTACGACCGATTGTATGCAGCGGTTGAGTGGCGAACGCTCATATTGATTGCGACGTTGCTTCCGTTGGGGCATGCCATGCAATCGACAGGTCTTGCAGTTTTGGTCGCTGATACCGTTGGGGATGTGTTACGTCCCTATGGTGCGCTTCCAGTGTTAGCGGGAATATTCTTACTGACGGCTTTACTCACCCAGGTCATGTCTAATGCCGGAGCAGTGGTCCTGATTGCTCCTTTGGCGCTCGGTATTGCGGCAAGTAGTGGTATAGCACCACACCCTGTAATGATGATGGTGGCGATTGCTGGCTCTGCTGCGTTTCTCACCCCTATCGGCCATCA
Organism: uncultured Chloroflexota bacterium; assembly: GCA_964522375.1. Classification (GTDB taxonomy): domain Bacteria; phylum Chloroflexota; class UBA11872; order UBA11872; family UBA11872; genus UBA11872. Next base: position 974 of record CAZFVB010000061.1, on the reverse strand, counting down.
GGCGAACATTCTGGTTTACAACACGGGGGCATACCGATTCCTGGAATTCCTAAAGCTCGGTGGTCCGCTCACCCTCCTTATTTTGATCACATCCCTCGTTGTGGTGCCCTGGATATGGCCGCTCTAGGATGGGGAAAGTGCTAGTGGTGCCTTAGTTCTGTGCTTGTGCAGGTCAGTGGGGGCTTCCGGGCAATAGCTGATAAATGGTTGAGGTCGAGACAGTAAATGTGATTTTGATCTCGCTCTTGTGGTTCTAGCGAAGTGAACGATTAAGCGGACGTCCCGGAACGGGACGTCCGCTTAACGCGCTACTTATATCTCGTGAAAATGAAGCTAGTTGGAGCCTAGAGCACGCCGTTGTCGATCCATACGTGCTTGGTGATCATCCGCAAATCGCTTGATTCCGGCATAGATAGAATCGGGGTCAAGGTGTGCTTCGGCAATCACGTCCGCTTCGTTACCTCCGGTTAGCCATTGGTTGTCCCAGTCCGACGACAAGGAGTACTCGTCGGTTAGCGGGCCCAAGTTTCGAGCAGGGTGTATCCGACGTGTTCCTGTAGAAACAACCATAAGGTCATACAGGCTTTCTTCTGGCAGCAACGACTCACGATAAGCCTGAGGTTGTAGATCAAAAAGTTCTTCGCTGACCACTGCAATGACACGCACGTTTACACCAGCCTCCTCAAGGCGAGGCAGGGTGTTAACGAGGTTAACGGTGGAATTAGAGCCTTGGACCATGACGGTGCCTTGGGCCGGCTTACCGGAATCCCAGTCACGAATCATATACATCCCCTTGGCCGCTGCACGGGGGTCCGAATCAGCAAAGGTTGCGCGATCAGCGACCGGGAAGTCCGGTCGAGCTACTTCAATCGTGATGATGCCTACCTTCGGGTCACGTGCGGCGACTGCTGCGGCGGCATAGTATCCGGGTGCCACGTCGTTGTAGTCCCAGAAGCTCAGGTTTATTGCTTGTC
>CAZFVB010000060.1:0-10298 GCA_964522375.1 uncultured Chloroflexota bacterium | reverse complement strand
ATCGAACGCTACGACGCGACCGCAAAGCCGGCGGCGATCGAGACGGTCTTAAGATAAGGCTCGTAAGAGCGATAAAAGCCTCCATGCCCTAATTGCCGATAGGTGATTAGCTGTAACCGATAAATACACTTGTGTGGTGTGCAAGCTGGAATGTCCCAGTAAACGGACCGTCTTTTTCAGAAGGAGTCTCTGCATGCCTCATCAGCGAATATCGTCCGGCAAATCGCTTGAATCTGTGATCGGGTACTCCCGGGCGGTTCGAGCGGGAGTTCACGTATATGTCGCGGGAACCACCGGCGTGCTTCCCGAAGACCATCCAGATGCCCCAGGTGATGCGTATGCCCAGACCAAGCACGCGTTCAAGATCATTGAAGCGGCCCTGGTCGAGGCGGGAGCTTCGGTCGGTGATGTTGTTCGGACGCGTGTGTTCCTGACGAACATTCAGGATTCGGACGCCGTTGGACAGGCGCACCATGAGATGTTTGGTGCCACACTTCCCGCGTCCGCCTTTATCGGGGTCGCGAGCCTAATTGGGGGCCAGGCAGTGGTTGAGATCGAAGTGGATGCGGTTATTTCAGGAGAAGCCTGATTGCGGCCGTTAACTAAGGCCGTGCGTTGAGCTCTTCGTCATTTAGCCGGAGCGCCTACAATTCACGGGCAAACTGCTGCGTGGGAGATGAACCGTGTCGGAAAGCCTCCGTGTTGGTCTGATAGCCGAACCCGCTGGTTGGCACCTCAATGGCCTGATTGAGATGTGTGCCAGCTACTCTGATGTGAGCGAAGTCGCTATTGCGGATGTCACGGGCCAGGTGCACCAGAAGTTTCGCCCGGTAACCGGCTCGTCGCCTGATCCGAATTGGCAAGCAGGCGCCCACGTGCCAGGTTCAGGGCCTCCGGAGGGCTGGACAAAATTTGGCCAGGAATACGACACTCCCGCAGTGCTTGGGAACAAGCTTAAGGCGAGCTTTACAGACCATCGCCAGATGCTGGCGGAATTCAAACCAGATGCGGTTTTAGTAACTGTGGAACCGTCAAAGATGCCGCCGCTCTTAATAGATGCTCTGAGGGCCGGTGCTCACGTGTTTCATGAGAAGCCCGGTTGCGGCCGGATTGAGGATTATCGTGAGGTTGTCGAAGTAGCTCGGCAGTCACCGGGCCATCTCTGCGTTGCATTCAACATGCGTGGCTTACCTAATGTGCGCGAGGCGCGAGCCATTGTTCAGAGCGGGGTGCTCGGAAAGCTCTTTGCGATTCAAACCCATTATGTTGCTGAGCATCCCCGCAGCTGGCTATGGGAAGAGTTAGCAGACGGCTGGATGTTTGATCGTGATCGTGGCGGTGGACATCTAATTTTCCTCGGATGTCATTACCTTGACCTAATGCGCTACGTCACAGGCGCAGATGTTGCCGAAGTGGCCGGCTTTGCTGACACTGTTGGTGGAGAACCCATTAATGCCGAAGACGCATACGCCGTCAGTCTTCGGTTCGACAACGGCATGGTTGGCAGCTTCACAGGCGGATTTCTCGCACCGACATCAGAAAAACACGACGCGATGAACATTTGGGGGAGTCGAGGTTGGCTTCGCTTTGACCCGGAGCGAGGATCCTTCATTGAGTGGTTTACCCGAGAGGGGACCGGTCAGACGGTGCCGCAACGTCGGCTTGAGTTTGGTGAGAGCCCTTCGGGTGTCCAGGCTTTCGATCAATATAAACACGAGTTTTTCCAAGCGTGTTTGGGAAAGGGAAATCCACCAATAACAGCCGACGATGGACTTTGGATGCACGAGATTGCGTGGGCGGCTCGACGGGCTTCAGACTCCGGTCGGGCTCAGAAGGTGGTGCTCGGTGGAAGCTAGGATCGGTTCGGTCACGCCGAACCGACAATGTAAATAGCTGATCCATAGCCAATGACCCATCGTGCAGTGGTGTCGTTGCTCGATGCCGATCACGAGGTTGCGGTACGCCGGATCTGGGACCGCCTTGCGGAGCATGGTCTCGAGACTGATTTGTGGGTGACCCCGATACCTCACATCACGTATCACGTGGCGGAGGCTTACCAAGACAATATGGTGGAGAACCTGAGCTTAGTCGCCGGAGAGACGCGTCCATTCGGGATTCGTACAGCAGGTCTGGGCATGTTTCCTGGAGAGAGCCCGGTGATATACCTCCCGGTGGTTCGCAGCGAAGCGGTGGATCATGTCCACGGCCGAATCTGGGATTCGATGGAGCAAACGGCTGATGGTGTTAATCAGCTATACAGCCCTCCATGCTGGGTTCCTCACATCACGATCGGGCAAGTGCATGGGCCGAGGTCCGCCACGGTCGACACCTTAATGACCGTTGTCTCAGACTTATCCCCGTGGGAAATAAAACTTACGGAACTCGCTGTGATTGAAGGAGCTGGACCAGACGCTCGCACACGCGCTCGGATTCCGTTCGGCTCGATTGATTCAGAGGCCTAGCACCGCGGGTTCTACGTGGCCTCACCAAAAACAACGGGACGGCTATCCCCACCACTGTGGATGATAGCCGTCCCGGATGTTTTCTTATGGAACGGGGGTCAGCGTGCTAGTTGATGTCTAAGCGCCTGACCCGTGAGCTCGGTGGACTAGTAACGACCGCCCCCGCCGCCGTAGCCACCACCACCACCGCCGCCGCCGTAGCCACCGCCACCGCCGCCGTAGCCACCGCCGCCGCCGCCGTAGCCACCGCCGCCGCCGCCGCCGCCGTAGCCACCGCCGCCACCGCTACGCCGTTCGGTGCGCGGGCGTGCCTCGTTCACTGTAAGCGTACGACCGCCCATATCCTGGCCGTTCAAGCCTTCGATGAGGGCCTTGGCCTCGTCGTCGTTGGGCATTTCCAAGAACCCGAAACCGCGGGACCTTCCGGTCTCACGATCTGTTATGACGGTGCATGACGAAACCTCGCCATACGGGGAGGCTTTCTCCCGCAGTTCTTCTTCCGTCGTACTGAATGGCAAATTGCCAACATAAATATTCATGGGCTGTTCCTAGGCGGCGCCTTCGTGGCGCGCGCGCGCTGCGGACATCCACCAGCACTAGGGGATGTCATTGAGAGAGAATCCGTCATCATATATTTTGCCGAAGTGGACCTTGTGTCATAGAGGCTTGTTGAAATTGATCAATCGAGCATCGAAGATCGTATTCGAACAGAACCTCACTGACCTCGGCGGACGGAAAACTAAACCTGGCCACCGCGGCAATCTAGCACGTCAGACACGAATGGGCATGAACTTCGGCATAATTTTTGGTGAGGCTGTTACGAGAAATCGAGCAGTTATATGACGGAATAGGATGCTCGACACCAATGTCGGCGGCGGAGAATTTGCGACGTACGGCGGGATAAGCAATTGTTGTTTTGGTGGAAAGGTGGGTGAGACGAATGAAGGTCTTGATCACAGGTGGCGCCGGAAACATTGGTTCCCGACTGGCCGCATCTTTGATCCGTCGAGGAGACCAGGTTGTCGTGCTGGATGTAAATAGCGAACCCCTATATCCGACGCCTGAATTTTCGAAGGCTGACATATGTCCCGGTGGGGTGGACGATCGAGAGCTGGTGATGGCTACAGTCGCTGAGGCTCGCCCCGACTCGATTTTTCATCTTGCTGCCATCCTCTCGGGTGGTGCTGAAAAAGATCCAGATCGCACGTGGCGAGTCAACCTTGAAGGCACGCGCAACGTTCTCGAGGCCGCTGTGGCCGCTGGCGTCAACCGTGTCGTTTTCACCAGCACGATTGCGACCTACGGTGCTGGTGTCCCGGAACCGGTTAACGAACACACCCCGCAATGGCCGTCGGGTTTGTACGGAGCGACCAAGGTGGCTGGTGAACGGCTAGGTGTTTATTACCACCTGCGGCATGGCCTGGATTTTCGGGGTGTGAGGCTAGGCGCGATGGTTGCACCGGACGCGCCTGTTGGCGGAGCTGCGAGCGCGTTTGTTTGTGAGTTGTACGCGCAAGCCGTGCAGTGTGGGGCCTATCGCTTTGATGTGTATCCCACGACCCAACTTCCCGTGGTGTGGGTGGATGACGTGGTTCACGCGCTGGTTGGTCTTCATGACGCTGATGGCGAGATGTTACGCCACCGGGTGTACAACATTGCCGCGGGAACACCGTCGGTACAGGCCATGGCAGACGCGGTGGTTCGGCGTATCCCCGACGTGAAATTTGACTTTGTTCCTGATCCGGTTCGTGCGCCGATTGTTGATAGTTGGCCAAGCGCGATGGATGTTTCAGCGTCCCACGATGATTGGGGATGGCGCCCGGCCTTTGATCTTGAGCAAATGACTGAGCAGGTGCTTCACGAGCTTCGCGAGCGCGACGCGGAACCTGGCCGTTACGTCTAGCGAGCAAACGCACCCCCGATCGGGAGTACGTGGCAGCCCCGAGGAGGGCGCGACGACCGGACGGTACACCTTGCTGTTGAGCATACGGCGGGGCTGTGCGGTAGGGTTTCCTTGCTTCCCCTCTACCCGATGCAGATTGACGTGATGGCCCAGCAACGCCCCAACATTCTTTGGTACTGCACCGATCAACAACGGTTCGATACGATCGCCGCGCTCGGCAATCCATATATTCATACGCCCAACATTGATGCGTTCGTGCAGCAAGGCACAGCGTTCACCCACGCGTATTGTCAAAGCCCCATTTGCACGCCCAGTCGTGCGAGTTTTCTGACGGGCATGTATCCGAGTCGCGTCCACAATCCCAGCAACGGTAACGGCTGGGTACACCCCGAAGTCACCGCGAATCTCGTCACTCGTTTGCTGGCTGACGCAGGCTACGATGGCGGCTTGGTCGGAAAGCTTCATTTGGCTGGCGCGGCCGGAGCCAGAGAACCCCGAGTGAATGATGGGTATCGATACTTTAAGTACAGCCACTCGCCGCGTCATGACTGGCCGCTTGCGCAACACGACTATGCGGCGTGGGTTGCGGCGCAAGGTGTAGACCCGGAGACCGTACTGCTGCGCGCAAGTGATCCACGCAACCATCCTCCTGAGCGCGACTACGAAAGCTGGATCGCAGCGATGGGGTCCTTTATGGAGCCTTCGCCGACGAATGACAACACTCCACCCGAACTTCATCAGACGACATGGGCGACCGAGGCATCGATTGAGTTCATTACCCAGGATCGTCCCGCTGATCAACCGTGGTTTCTGAGTGTGAACGTGTATGACCCGCACCCGCCCTACAACCCGCCGTGGGAGTACTACCGGCGCTACGATTCCGAGACACTCCCCGGGCCGCACTTTCAGGACTCGGACTTGGCGCATCAGGCGCGGCTGACGAGTTCTGGGATCGACTTTCAGAGCGAGGCCCTGCGGCCGGAGACCTTCGATGGCAAACGACTGCAAGCCGCGTATTACGCCATGATTGAACAGGTCGACGAACAGTTTGGACGGCTGCTTCAGGCCCTGGAGGATTCTGGTCAGGCGGAGCACACCGTGGTCATTTTCACGAGTGACCATGGCGAATCCGCTGGTGATTACGGTTTATTGCAGAAAGGCTGTCGTTTCTTCGACGGCCTCTCGCGTGTTCCGCTCATTTGGCGCTTGCCAGGCCGGGTTCAAGCTGATCTCTGTAGTAATGCCTTGGTTGAATTAACGGATATTGCGCCGACGCTGTTGGAGCTCGCTGATCTTCCTGTTCCATCTGCCATGCAGGGTCTTTCCCTACGTTCCATTTTGGAAGGCCAAGTCTCACCCGACAGACATCGCGAGTTTGTTCGCTGTGAATATCTTGATGCCATCAACAAGCCGGACCACACGTTTGCCACGATGTATCGGGACTCTCAGTGGAAGCTTAATGTTTACCATGGCCATGACATCGGTGAACTCTATGACATGGAAGCTGATCCTTTCGAGCACGAAAGTCTCTGGGACAGCCCTGCCCATCAAGGAATCAAGCTCGATCTGATGAAACGCAGCTTTGATGCCACGGTGCTGGCAGCCGATCCTGGACCGCCCCGCGTTTCTTCGTACTAGCGATTGGCCAGTGCTTGACGTGTTCCTGGCTTAGCCAGAAGGCTCTTCGAACTCAGGCCCTGCGGTAACCAAGGTGTAGGCAGGATTGGACATGATTCTTGCTGTGGCTCCAGAAACAGCGGCGGCTGAAACGTGACGGATTCGATCTGGATATTCGTCCAGATAATTGAGCCCTAAGCTGTAGGTTTCCATAGTGAGCAGCACACTGGCAATTCCCTCATTCCGTTCAAGACGAAGGGGCAGGGAGCCTATAAGTGCCTGCTTTGTGAGATTGAGCTCCTCAGACTCGGGGGGTGTCTCGGCGAGGCGTAGTGCCTCATCGAGGCTGGCCTCGATTGCTCGATCAAGGTTGGCTGGATTTATTCCAGCGCGGAGCGTCCATGGTTGGGTGGTCAGGCTGGCGCCCAGTGAACTGGTGGCGTGATATGCGAGACCCTGAGTGTCGCGGACATTGGTGCCAATGCGACCGCCAAGTCCCATCTGGCCGAGAATGTAATTCGCGACAACGGCCGCGTAATACTCAGGATCAGAACGTCGAAACCCCAGCCAACCAAGGACAAACTCAGTTTGAGTTTTGCCAGGCATAGGGACATGTTCGCGTCGACACAACGATTCCGACGTGGGCGCGGAAGCCTCGGCTGAGATAAGTGCCTGGCGCCGTTCTTCCGACCTGAACCGGCGGGGGTATGGCGAGGAGGGCCATGTCCCGATCGTGGCTGTGGCCAGATCGAAGACCCGCGCGGGTTCCACAGCACCGACTACGGCGATAACAAGATTTGAGGGGGAATACGTGCGGGCATGGAAGTCACGGAGATTGTGGGGTTCCAAGCGGCTGACTGTCTGTTGATAGCCCTCGGCCGGCCACCCATTTGGATTCTCGTCAGAGTAAAGGAGTTCACGAAACCGACGGTTGGCTATGGCTGCGGGATTGTCCTCGGCGTAGGCGATCCCTGCTAGGGTCTGGTCGCGTAGATGGGTAACCTCGACATCTGGAAATGTTGCGTTAGCAAGATTGTCGGCGGCGAGTGTTAGGAGGAGTTCAAGGTCTTCTGCGAGCGCTCGTCCACCGAAGGCGGCATGTTCTGTGTCAGCGTGGAAGCCGAGTGAAGCCCCGACATCATCAAGAGCTTCGCTAAATTCGAGAAATGACCTGGAGGGTGTTCCTCGGTTAAGCGCATCAGCTGTCAGGCTGGCGAGTCCTGCGGTGTCACGTGTTTCAAGTATGGAACCGGCGGCGTGATAGCCAGAAATAGCAACCGATGGCGAACTTGGATTTGGATAGACGAGGAGCGTAGCCCCATTCGCTAATTCGGAGCGGGAAATCGTTGACTCGTTGAGTCTGTGCTGGGAACGGGTGGCCATCTACGTGGCACCAGTGTTGTTGTCTGGAAAAAACCATCCGGTCACTCGCGATGTTGGTTGGAAATAGGTCCGGGCGACGTGTTGTACCTGCGCCGGTGTAACCGCGGCCAACTCTTCAGTCAACGTGTTTGCAAGTTGCCAACGGCCGACCATTTCAAGCATGCCCAGCTGTACCGCTTGGGCGGTGACGCTTTCAAGCATGATGGCGCGCTTGGCCCGAGTTTGCCGGATGACACGCGTCAATTCTTCTGGTTGCGGGGGTTCATCGTGAAGCTTTTGTATTTCATCTTCAACTGTGGCTTCGATGGTCTCCGGCGATCCGTCCGGCTTGAGAACCACGAGAATTCGATGGAGGGTTGGGTCGATATTTGATCCTGCGTCGGCGCCGGCGGAGGCGGCGAGGCCGGACGCAACAAAACGTTGGTACAGACGAGATGTTTTAAGAACACTGCCTCCGCCGAAAGGTCCGCTTGGCGGTCCGGACAGGAGCGAGTTCAGCACAAGTAGGGCCGCGTGGTCCGGGTGATCGCGTTCTGGTATGTGATGACACATCATCAATATTGGAAATGGACCCGGGTGACGAACTTCGACCCGTCGGCCGGCTTCTTGCACCGGTTCATGTGTGTCAAGCGGTGCGGGCAGGATGACCGGTTTGAGTAGGCCGAAGTGTTGGGCCACCTGTTCATGGAGATGCTCGGTGTTGAAATCCCCAACTGCAACAACGACGGCATTGGTTGGTCCGTAATAGCGGTGGTAATGGCCATACAGGTCAGCGCGAGACATTGACCGAAGATCTGCCTTGCTCCCGATTACACCGTGACCGTACGGATGTGTTGTGAACGCCGCGGCTTCGACAGCCTCCATCAAAAGAAACACCGGGGAGGCCTCGTTCCCTTCACGCTCTGAAATGATGACGCTTCGCTCAGACTCCACGTCATCTGGAGCAAACACGGCGTTGACCATCCGATCCGATTCGATCTCGAGAGCCAGTTCAAGATGATCCGTTGGTAGCGTTGCGTGGTAGGCGGTCGCATCTTCGTACGTGAACGCGTTAAATGTTCCACCGACCCCTTCGATCATTCGCCCGACATCCCCAGGGGCGAGGCGTTCGGTTCTCTTAAACATCATGTGTTCAACCCAGTGAGAGGCACCACTGAGACCTTCCGGCTCGTTGCGTGCGCCTACCCGATACCAGACAAAAAATGTAGCAATGGGAGTGGCGTGGAGTTCTCGCGTGACAATGGCGAGTCCATTGTCTAGTGAATGCTCATGAACATCATCCATGCGGAGGCGAGGCTTCCTGAGAAACGGTCAAGCATGCTATCACTGGGGGTTGAAAACGAACCCCTTCTATTTCTAGTGAGCTGCATGCGGATGGATCGTGCAACGTTTGAGGCTGTTGTCCACGAGGCGATAGCCTCGATTCCCGAGGCCCTCCGGGCTCAACTCATGAATGTTGATGTTGTGGTTGAAGCATGGCCTGCGGACGATGACTTGCGGAACGCGGATGTCCAGGACGGTTACACACTGTTCGGCCTTTACACAGGTGTGCCTCTGACCGAACGAACCTCCGATTACAACATGGTGTTGCCCGACAAGATCACGATTTATCAGGGTCCCCTACAGGATGCTTTTGGTGAAACTGAACAGTTACGAGTTGAAATTCGTAATACCGTCATCCACGAGGTGGCCCACTTTTTTGGTCTGTCCGATGCAGATCTCGTGCGACTTGGGGTGAGCTAGATGGATGGTGTCTCAACGCTCGAATTGCGACAGTTGCCCTCCTCGAGGGCAGGATGGTCTGCGCTCAGGGATTCGACGCGGACCGGTATCTGGAAGTACCGGCCGGTGCTTAACGTGGCTGAGAGTGTTGAGGACTTAAGTCTTGGGGAAGGTGATACCCCGATCGTTCCGTTGACTCGCTGGGGTTCAGAACAAGGCTTGCAACGTGTTCTGGCCAAGTTGGAGTACATGGCCCCGACCGGATCATTCAAAGACAGGGGGGCTGCTGCAGTAATCGCCACGTTGGTTGCCGACGGCGCCAGCGCTATTGTTGAGGACTCTTCCGGAAATGCTGGAGCTGCCATGGCCGCCTACGCGGCCCGTGCGGGTGTCCACGCGCAAATTTTTGTGCCGGGGTCCGCTCCTTTGGCCAAGCGCTCGCAGATAGCTGGGTACGGGGCGGAGGTGGTGGCTGTGCCCGGGTCACGGGAAGATGTTGCCGCGGCTGCTCGTGTCGCTGCTGATATGGGGGGAGTGGCTTACGCGTCGCATGCTCGCCACCCCGCATTCGTGGAAGGCACGAAGACGTTTGGTTTTGAGATGGCCAGTGAGATGCGCGCTGATCCGCCGGGCCATGTGATATTCCCGGTGGGCAACGGGGGCTTATTACTCGGGGCATGGAAGGCATACCGGGAACTTGAAGCAGCCGGATTTGACGTGCGACTTCCGAAGCTACATGCGGTGCAGGCGCGTGCGTGCGCACCATTGGCCGCTGCCTTTGAAGCGCAGGAGAGCAGGCCGCTGCCAGTTACGTCGATCCCTACCCGGGCGGGCGGGGTTGCGGTTGGCCGGCCGGCCCGCGGGTCGGAGGTGTTGAACGCTGTTCGAGCATCGGGCGGGTCAGTACTGAGTGTGACGGACGATGAAGCGCAGGCGGCACGGGCAGACGTAGCCCGGCTTGAAGGTCTCGATCTTGAGTTCACGACTGCTGTTGCCTTTGCTGCAGTCCGACCCCTCCGTCATTCCGGATCGATCGGTGCTGCTGACGTGGTGGTTGTTGCTGCAACAGGCAGCGGCCTTAAGGATCCTCCGGGCTAAACGGTTTCGTCCTGACGGTCTGGGCTAGCCACACGGACAACGCGTGTCTGAACAGTCAGGTCGTGCAGGCTTCGTCGGTCTGGCCGTCGAATGACCGTGTAAATGAGACCGAT
>CAZFVB010000059.1:0-10371 GCA_964522375.1 uncultured Chloroflexota bacterium | reverse complement strand
TACCAGTTTCACCACCTCGGCAAGGCCGGTAGCGGAGGCAGGGATCGAACCTGCGACCTAGGGCTTATGAGTCCCCCGCTCTACCACTGAGCTACTCCGCCATTATCGACAAGCCAACCGGTGGGCCCACCTGGATTCGAACCAGGGACCGACCGGTTATGAGCCGGCTGCTCTGACCGCTGAGCTATGGGCCCGCCGCGCACGTCGGCGGTGGCCCCAGGCGGTCCCGACCGGATTCGAACCGGCGATCTCTTCCTTGACAGGGAAGTATGCTAGGCCGCTGCACCACGGGACCCGTTTGCCGGGCGCGCCGGACAACCGATGGTAGCGTACGACAGGACTATTGGTGGCAGGTGGGCCGGGTAGGATTCGAACCTACGTAGCCGTAAAGGCGCCAGATTTACAGTCTGGTGGTATTAGCCACTCACCCACCGACCCCTAAAGGAACACATATCCGTGTGAAGTCTGCTCAGACGCTGCTGCGATTGTTCAAGCATATGTCTGACTCCACGTCTGATAATGGTAGCAGTCAATTGGCCTGCAACTTTAGAGCTCACAGGGGTACTTTCTGTCTGTACGGGATATTTGTAGAGAAGCTCAAGATGATTTGCTACGAGGCACTCCATTAGTGGTCTGACCGATCAGCTTAGTTTGGTCGGGGCTGTTATAGCTGCGCCGCATCCTGTGGCGATTGCGGCGTCACTTGCCTTTGGGCTGTTTTGGGCGCGAGCTGGAGCGCCAGTTCATGTTGGACGTCCCGGAGCATGGTTCGGCTTGGTACTTGGTGCGGTGGTCTACCCCTTTGCCCAGGTTTGGTTGCATGGTGAGGCCATAGGTGTCGTGGTTGATCTGCTGACGGACCCTCTCGGTCGTGTCGAAGGTCTTGAGGTTGATACGGTCATGATGGTCATTGTTTCTGTCCTGACCGCATATGCAGGTGAAATCACCAAGCTTGCAATGCTTGTGAGCGTGATGCTTGTGATGGGTCAGCCTTCTGATGCAAGGGCGATAACGGCTGCCTCGGTCGCACCAACTGCGGGTTACGCCATGATTGCTGCACTGGTGGTACTGAGTCGGTCGCTTGGTCCCGTGGGCTCTGAACATATGTTGGCGTATTCGTTTGTACAGGAATGGGCGTGGTTAGGTTTGCAGTTTGGGACGGCGTACTTACTGGCCCGGGGGTGGCTGACTGATCGACTTATCGGGTATTTCATAGCAGCGGGCATTCTGCATGCGTTGGCTCTATATGTGGTGACGTTACAAGGAATTGGATGGCATCCGGCGGTCGTGACATTGCTCGTCGTTGCTATTGGTTTATTTGCGTTCAGTTGGGGCGCGTCGATGATTCCCTCTGGGCGCCGTTGACGTGTCTGGTCCAAGGCCGGGTTCCAATTGATGCCGAGGCCATGAGGGAGAGCGTCAGTAATCCACAGATCCCGGCCCAGTCGCCCGTCCATGTGTATAAGGAACCTTGTTCAGTCAGGTGAACATCGGCGATCAGCAACTCGTCGCGTTTTTCAGTAGCTGATGTGCTGGCAATAACCACACCCGAGGGTGCGATTACAACTGAACCATAGCGCCAGTCGGCCTTTACAAGAGCTACTCGATGTTCAGCAGCGCGCATACGCAGATGTTTAATGTGTTGCCTCGTGAACGCTTCCCAGTCGTGTGTGGGTATGGCGACCAGTCTGGCGCCTAGTTTCGCGAGGCGAGTTATTGTGTCGGTGTACGTGCCGTCGGGACCGGCAGCGAGTCCGATCGGGATACCGTTGACCAGGTAAGTTCGATGTAGGCCTGCCGTTACGCTACGTTCTCCGATCACATAGACCGGATGATCTTTGGTCGTGGGTGTGGCGACATTCCCATTGGTGGCGACTACCACGATCTCGTTACGTGTTTGGTCCGGGTCGATGCGTATGAAGTAGGGCCACACAATGGCTACCGAGGTCCGGCGGGCCAATGCTTGGACGCGATTAATCTGTGGGGTTGCGTTTGGATCATCAGGCGCAATCCAACCAGACGCTTCAGGCCAGACCACTAGGGCAGCTTTCGCATGCGCCGCGCGGACTGTTGCGGGCGTATGCAGCGTGGTAATGACATCAGTAAGTTCCGGGTATTGACGGGTTGTGATGAGGGGTTGTGTCTGCGGATGCTCGGGAACATGCTCACCGGTCTGTACAGCGGCCACCCGAAATTTGGGGCCGGACGGATCCGGTGTGCCGATAGCGAGCACACATCCGACTGTCCACCCCACCACCACCGCACTAATGGCGAGACAAAGGCTCCGCGTGGGAGCCAGGTGTCCAAGGAAGATCAGAACTCCAGCTGCAATGGCTAGCCCCGTGGCTACCGTGAGCAACGTAAGCGGCCACATTCCGGCAATAGGTAGGAATGCACGGAGAGGGGCCATATCTACCTGTGTGGTCGAAAACATTCCCCATTGGTGGCCCGCTGTGGTGATGAGTCGTAGGTAATCTAGCCCGGTCCATGCTAAGGCTGGCATCCAAACAAATGACCAGGGACCGAGTCGCTGCGTCAGGCGTGATGGTCCATGGGGGAGCTCAATCATTGCCGCGATCAGTCCTGCAACTGCGCCGATCGCAAGGCTCAGGGCAATCCACGACGCTCCGGTGATGACTTCGGGTGGGTCGATGCTGATGGATATAAGACTAAACAGGACTCCAACCATTAACCCGCCAAGCAGACGTTTTGTTTGATCGGACTGGCCATGTTGTGCCAATGCCCAAGGTGTCCAGCCAATGAAAGCCAGCCCAGTCCATTCCAGTGGGGGGAATGCTCCGAAGAGCATGACTGCCGACAGTAGAGCCCCGATGAGGCTTCGCCACTTGCGGCTAGCACGCCAAGATAGGGGGACAGTGGTTACCATTTGGGTAGGCTAGCTCGATTGGGAATCGCTCGGAGGGTCATGATGGAAGTTTGGCAGGCTGTGCTCGACGTGCTCAACGCGCCGATCACGGAAATTGACGGTAAGACACTTACGCCGATGAGCGCGATCCAGATCATCGTGCTGCTGATTCTTACGTTTGTGGTAACGGGTCGGGTTCGGGCATTAACGCGTTACGTGCTGATTCGCCGTGCGGGTGCGCCCGACCGTTTAGCGAACCTGGCTGCTCGCGTGATGGGGGCACTCTCCATCTTTACCGGGATTTATGTTGCCCTAACCTCTGTCGGATTTGACTTGAATGTACTGGTTGCGATTCTGGGTGGGTTGTCCGTCGGTGTGGCGTTTGGCACACAGGACATTGCGCGGAACCTAATTTCTGGTGTGATTGTGTCCGCTGAACGAAAGATTATTGTGGGCGAGGAAATAGAAATTCGTGGGTATCGTGGTTTTGTAGAAGAGATTGGTCCGCGCTCACTACGTATTCGACTCGAGGACGGCCGTCGGGTACTGGTTCCAAGCATGCTTTTCCTTTCACAGCCTGTTGTGCTGTTTGCTGAGGTTGAACCGGCGGATGAAGAGGCGGCAGAGTAGTCGTTACCGAAGACCAACCGCCGTTGAAAACAAGTCGTGAAGAGCGGGAATTTCATCAGCTAGCGACCACGACGCTGTTTGTGGGCTCGTTGGTGATGATGTGGACGGAGGCGGCTGCATGGTTGGTCATGCTCATTGCCTTTAACCTTTTGGTGGGATCTGTAGCGTCGGGCTTGAGCGTGACCCGTGGTTGGCATCGGTTTTTCGTCGCCCCCCTGTTAGCCAACCCCACTTTCGAAGAGTCACGGGTACATCTCAGAGCGGATGCTGTTTATGGAACGCTGGCTTTTGCCGGATCGGTTTTTGCGATCACTGGTGTTGCTCCGATTGGATGGATGATCGTGGGTTTCTGCGCACTCGGCATTTGCTTGGACAGTCTTGGTGGTCTCAATCCAATTAGGCGCGTGATCGATACAGCGCGGATGTGAGGTCTGGACGTATATGTACCGGGAACGCACGTGACGGTACTGGGCAAACGGACATGCTGCGGATCTGTGTAGCCCTACTTGGGCTAGTGGTTCTTTTTACGGGGACGATTGATGTTGCGTATGCGGGTGGGTTGGTAGAGAGTCCGGCACCCATTCTCGAGGATCGCGACTCGTTTTTTGAGGATGCTGGGGTGCGATTAGCTGTAATTGTGATTCCCGTGTTGCTGTTGGCGCTCGCGTGGCTGGGCTACATTTTCTGGCTCATCTTTCACGAAGGTGAGAACGTTGGGTCGGGTTAAGTTCTTGGTGACGTGTTCTGCTCTAGCTTGACGTAGGCTTAGCCAGTTGAGTTCCTGACGGAGTCATGGGGATGGTTGTCGCTACCGACAGCGTGTCCGTCACAATCGACGGACACGAGGTCACTGTGCCGGTTGGTACGTCGATATATGACGCTGCGGTGGTAGCGGGTATTGATATCCCGACGCTTTGTTACCACCCAAACATCACGGCATCAGCCAATTGTCGTCTGTGCGTGGTTGAACAGTCGGATGGGACTACGGGGGAAGCCCCACCCGACGACGCGGCGCTTCGTGGCGAAACGAAATTCTTGTCGTCATGTCGGGCACTCGTTGAGCCTGGACAAATTCTGTTCACCCAAAGCGAAGGGGTTCGTCAATCCCGTCGGGGCTCGTTGCGATTGTTGCTGGCGGGTGTAGATCTTAGTGAGGCACCTGATCTTGCAGGGCTCTTGACGGAATTCAACGTGAGCCCCGATGGGCAATCGTCCCGATCACAGCTCGCAGTGATAGATGACAATCCTTATTACGTGCGTGATTACGCTAAATGTGTGATGTGTTGGCGTTGTGTGGACGTCTGTGGTGATGAGGTGCAACTCACGTATGCCATTGAGCCAGGTGAACGCGGTTTCCATGTCCGCATCTCAACGTCTGAGTATGACGGGATCATGGACACGACGTGTGTCTATTGTGGGAATTGCGTGCAGGTGTGTCCGTCGGGGGCACTGAAGAGCCGGACGCAGTGGGAATTAGAGCAGGACGGGTTTGTGCGTGACGATCATGTCGTGCAGACGACCTGCTCATTCTGCGGAGTTGGTTGTGGTCTCGATGTGCATGTTCGGAACGGGCAGATTACGCATGCCATGTCTCCTGAAAACCATCCGGTTAATCAGGGTTGGTTGTGTGTGAAGGGCCGATTCGGCTGGGACTATGCTCAAAGTGAAGATCGGCTCACCCATCCACTTGTTCGTGTGGGTGATCGAGGTTCGGGGCAATGGCGTCGGGCGAGTTGGGACGAGGCTCTTGGCCTTGTGGCGCGACGTTTGCTGGAAATTCGTGACGAGTGCGGGAGTGATGCGTTGGCTGTGTATGCGTCGTCCAAATGCACCAATGAAGACAACTATTTGCTCCAAAAATTCAGCCGTGTCGTGCTTGGGACCAACAACATCGATAACTGCACGAGACTCTGTCATGCGTCGTCGGTGGCGGCATTGGGCATGAGTCTTGGCACAGGGGCTTTCACCAATTCTCTGGATGAGATCAGCGAAAATGACGTGATCTACGTTACCGGTTCCAACACGACTGAAACGCATCCAATCACCGCACTCAAGATGAAGGCCGCGATTCGGGCTGGGGCGAAGTTGATTGTGGCCGATCCTCGTGCCATCGAATTAACCCGTTGGGCTGATGTGCATCTGCAGGCCCGGACCGGAACGGATGTTCCGATGTACAACGCCTTACTTCACGTTATTGTCCGGGATGGGTTGGTGGACGAGGATTTTGTGGCCCAACGTGTCAACGAATTCGAGGCGGTGGCAAAGGCGGTTCGGGACTGGACGCCGGAACGACAGGAGGCCCTCACTGGCATCCCAGCGGCTCATATTGAACGTGCGGCGCATTTGATAGGAAAGGCTGATAAGACGGCCTTCTATTGGGGGCTTGGTATATCTGAGCACACGCATGGGACTGAGGCTTGTTTGACGCTGATCAACCTCTGTCTGGCTACTGGAAATGTAGGTCGACGAGGCACGGGTCTCAATCCACTTCGGGGGCAAAACAATGTTCAGGGCACCAGTGATGTCGGAGCCATCCCCATGTATTTCACCGATTATCGATCGGTGGAAGACGAGGATGTTCGAGGGTTTTTTGAACAGCAATGGGGGGCGCAACTCCCGTCCCGTTCAGGACTGACGACAATAGAGATTGGTAATGCGGCTGGGCGAGGTGATGTTCGAGGTATGTACATCATGGGCGAGAACCCCCTGATGTCTGATCCGGATTTGCACGCGGCCCGCGAGCATTTCGGGAATCTGGACTTCTTGGTCGTCCAAGACATCTTTATGACCGAGACCGCTGAAATCGCGGATGTTGTGTTGCCAGCCTCGAGTTGGGCGGAAAAGGATGGCACTTATACCAATACGGATCGTCGTGTACAGCGTGTTAGTACGGTTCTTAAACATACGGGCGAGGCCCGAGAGGGCTGGGCGATAACTGCGGACATTTCGCGCCGGATGGGTCGTGACCTTGGCTTGGACAGCCCTTCACAGATTTTTGATGAGATTGCGTCGGTGACACCGAGCCATGCAGGTTTAAGCTATGCGCGTCTTGATAAGGAAGGTGGTATCCGGTGGCCGTCGCTAACGCCTGATGACCCTGGTGCCCAATGGCTCTTTGGTGACCGATTTCCGACCGATGATGGTCGGGCCACCATGCATCCGGTGGAGTGGCGTGAGAATGTCGAGATTCCAGACGCGGAGTATCCGTTTATCTTTAACACGGGGCGGGTGTTATACCACTGGCATACCGGAGCTATGACTCGTCGGTCGAAGTTAAACGAGGCCTATCCGGAGCCGCTCATAGAGGTTTCTCCGGAAGATGCCGAGCAACTGGGCGTGCCGAAGAGCGGGTTGGTTCGGGTGACTAGTCGGAGGGGTTCCGTGGAAGCTCGAGCATGGATCACTCGCCGTGTCGCTCCCGGAACACTGTATATGAGTTGGCATTTTGCGGAGGCGGCGGCCAACTTACTGACGATCAATGCGCTTGATCCTGTGTCAAAGATTCCGGAATACAAGATTTGTGCATGTCGGATTGACGTATTGGAATATGATCCGAGTGAAAGTTCAAGGTCGTTGTCGAGCGCCGAGGCCTAAACGAGCGACATGACTTTTTTGAATTATGAATCCCCTGCTTGGTGACGGCACTCGGTTATTTGTCGGCTGTCGAACGGATTGGTTGGTTCCATGTCAGCGAGTGTGGGCTGTGAAAACCACGACTGGATATGGTTGCCGTCGAAGCTGAGGTGGATTGAGCGTTCGCTTCCAGCACCTGGCTCAATGAGTACAAATGCTGAGCGGCGTGGACTGATTTTGCGTATGCCGTTAGCGATCGCGGCATCACCGAAAATAGGGGCCGGTTCGACAACCCATCGATTCTCGGCTCGACGAAGGAACCAGAAGTCGTTTACGGGTGGGCCAATAAATCTTTCGCTATTTCGAACAATAGAGACGACCGCTTCTAGCGTACTGTCGCCATTGAGATCACCAACAATGGCATCACGCACATCGAAGCCCACATTTCCCAACACGTTAAAAATTGTTCGGCGAGATAATTGGGCAGACGTTACATCCTGCAACCCAACCTCAAGGGCCTTGCCAAGTGCCAACACTAAAGCTTCGTCAACAGGGAACTGAATATGCCCGTATTTTCCGGGTGGTGGGGAGGCTTTCAGGTTGAGTCGTTGCAGTGCGACAAAAGGTTGTAGAGCGTTTCGAGTTCCGGTCGAATCCAGCATCGTTTGACCGATGAGGCCAATGACTCCTCCTCGTTCGACTACGTGCTGCAATTCCGAACTCGCATTGGTTCCCGTAAGCAGCGAAATTTGCGCGATTCGTAAGCGAGCTAATCCTTCCCAGTCAATTGCAAGGTCATGATCCTCGCTGACTACGGGGCTGTTAATCACCTTGACGTACAGGGATTCTGCTAGTCCATATGCACCAGCCCAGAATGCGGCTTCGGCCCGATTGATCTGGTCATGCGTGGATACCGGGGGGCTAACGGTGCGCTGGATCTCGACAAACCACGTGCCATCCCACGCAAAAGTTCGGGTAAGTTCTGGGTGCGGGAGTTGCTTGATGTCGTAGTGACCAAAGATGGCACAGACTGTATCAATCTCGGCTCTGCCACCATTCGTTCGAAGTTCCCAGCGGGCTGGATCAGTCCAGGAGACGACTGGGATGTCAAATACACGGCGAGGACCGTCGTTCCACGTAAAGACACGCACCGCTTCGGTTAATGTGGATGTGCCTGGGGTTGTCGTGACGAGCGTGACGTCGGCAATGCCTTCGTTGGTTAGATCGGTGATCGAGTGAACGACTGTCATACCGTAGAAATCTTTTTCCTGGTCTTGAGTGGGAAAGGCTTGGGCCTTCAACTCGTCAGATCCGAGATCAAACCAGGCCGGCTGTACCCCGAAGAGGTTGTAGCCCGCGATTAATTCCAGTTCGCCATCTCCGTCAATGTCTGCTGCTGCAACGGACTGACCCGTGGTGGGGAAGGCGTACACGAGCGGCGGCAATTGACTGATTGCTTCATTCAATACCGCCACAGATTCGGTGGTGAGGCTATGGCCGTCTAGGAAGGCGAGGATCGCAGTGTTTAATAGCACTTGGACATCAGGCCCGGTTCTTAGTGCTTCCGAGGTCCCTGAAACCTCATTGATCAGACGAGCTGATTGGTCGAGCCAGGCCGTGATTTCTGGGCCGAGTTGCACGGGTTCCGGAACGGGTGTGGATGTTGGTGGCGCTTGCGGCTGGGTGCGGGCGCTCGGTGCCGATGTAGGCGCGGACTTGGGTGTGACAGGCGTCGATGTGCTTGTTGCTCGACGGGTAGTTGTGAGTGCTGGCTGTGCGGTTTGTACAGGCTGGGTTTCCTGTTTCATTGCAGGGCTCGCGCTCGGTGAGATCGGTGGCGTGGCTTGCTGGACTGTTCCGGAAGCACGGGAGTTGTCTGAAGGTATGTCGGGCGAGGAGCCACAGCCTCCAACTACGAGTATCAGGCCTATGACAAGGCCAAGGCTTCGCAGGTAGCGAAGCAGAGTGCTCATTCGATCAGCGTCTTGAAAAGAGATCGCGTACATAGGGACTATCGTACGTGGGTTTTCGTTCTCCGTTTGCGGTTGATCCATCCTGACGTCAAGATTGGGTATTACAGAAACGGAAGACCCACATGCGTTTTGACCGGCTCGATGTGTATTACGTCAGCATGCCGTTGATTTATCCATGGCGGACAGCCTACGGCGAAGATCATGCGATCGATTCGGTCCTCGTCAAGGGGACATCTGGTGATGTTGTGGCCTGGTCAGAAGCCACGCCGTTTCGAGCCCCGCACTATGTCCCTGAATCAGCAGGGACCGTCTTCCATCTTGTGACAGATATTTTTGGTCCTCTTGTCGTAGGACGTGAGTTTGAAACCGCGGCGGATGTTGACCAACGGTTGGCAGGGTTCAAGGGCAATAACTTCGCGAAAGCGGCCATTGAGTTGTTGTGGTGGACCCTTGAAAGTAAGCGTTCGGGAACTCCTGTTCACACGTTGCTTGGTGGATCAGACACGGAAGTTGTTGCAGGTGCTGACTTTGGCATTTTGGACTCGTTCGATGATCTGCTGGCTGACTTCCAGAAAGCGGTTGATGCCGGGTTCCCTCGCGTCAAGCTTAAGGTTCGTCCTGGGTGGGACGTGGACATGCTGCGAGCGGTTCGAGGCGCGTTTCCCAACACCGTGATCCACATCGACTGCAACGCTGGGTACACGCTTGACGACATTGATACGTTCCGGGCGATCGACGAATTTGGCCTGGCGTTTATCGAACAGCCATTGAGTTGGCACGATGTGCTCGATCACGCTGAACTGGCCCGGCAGATCGAGACACCGATATGCCTGGATGAGTCAGCCCAAGAACTTCGAGTGGTTGAACAGGCGCTCGAAATTGGTGCCTGTCATTACGTGAACATTAAACCAGGTCGATCCGGTGGTTTAACCAGATCGGTGAAAATTCATGACATGTGTCGAGATCATGGGGTCCCAGTATGGATCGGTGGAATGCTTGAAAGTTCGGTAGGGGCAGGGTTACTCGTAGAACTCGCCACCTTGCCTAATTTCACGTATCCCGGCGATATTCTGCCGTCGTCGAAGTTTTATGTGCAGGATCTCGCCACGCCAGCCGTTGAGTTGACGGAAAACCTTACGGTTGCTCCATTTATGGACGGTCTCCCAGAGCCTGATGAGGATCGGTTGGCTAGGATGTTGGTTCGTTCGTCGTCCGTAACAATGGATGACGCTGTTTCTGATCTTCATTGAGGCACAATTTAGCGAGTTTCTTCAGCTGCCGATTGAACAGCAGTTAGAAATCCTGCCAGACGCATCGAGCATCTAGCTC
>CAZFVB010000058.1:0-10466 GCA_964522375.1 uncultured Chloroflexota bacterium | reverse complement strand
CCAAGCCTCCTTGATGCCGTAGAGTCGATCATTGGACCGGAAATCTCATCAAACCCCGTCCAACACGTACGCATCAAAGTTCCCGAACGTTATATCGATGAGGAACGGCGGATCGGACTAATCGCGACCACCGCTTGGCATCAAGATAACGGCGTGGTGCATGAAGAAGCTGATGACACGAATATGTTGACCGTATGGTTTCCGCTCACAAACGCCAGTGAAGAACACGGATGCCTAAAGGTTGTTCCTGGAAGCCACCGGGAAGGACTGCGAGTTCACTGCCCTGGCGGCGGGCAAGGCAGCAAGATCCCCGAACCTCTTATCCCGGAAGATCGCGCACAGCCCGTTCCAATGTCGCCGGGTGATGTTCTGTTTATGCACCGACACTGCATGCATGCATCACTGACCAATGTCAGTGATGAGATCCGCTGGAGTTTTGACATTCGTTATCACCCCACGGGTTCTGCCTCTGGGCGGAGCTTTCTCCCCGGCTTCGTTGCACGAAGCCTGAAACATCCAGAATCGGAACTGCGAGATCCGGTCCGATGGAGGGAGTCATGGCTTGAAGCTCGAGAGCAAGTGCTGGCATCCGTTATCCAACCCAAAGCGCACCGTTGGGATGGAAACCACGAGTTGTGCGCCTAGCATTCACTGCCTTTCGACCTATCCCTCCTACAAGGATTCGCGACGCTGGGCTGCAGATGCAAGAGTCGCGTCCCAGACCCTTACGACCTGCGCGTGTAAATCATCCAAGGTCGATGTGTTATCGATCCGGCTTACTGCTCTGTGGGGCCATCGAGCCTTAAATTGAGAGGCCTTGTCGTCAGGACTGGACTGCGACGACAAGCGGTGCAGCACATCATCTTTCCTCATTCCCCGTAAGCTAACGGCCCGATCAACCTGAAGCTGAACCGTCGCCTCAACAATCCACAATGCATCGAGTAAGTCACAGGTTGGCCCCTCGACAATCTTTATTGCTTCAACAACGGTGACAACCGCGTGGCTGGGCCTAGAAAGTTTGGCCTTGATCTCTTGGCCAACTCTGGGGAAAACCAACTTCTCAAGTTGACTGAGGGCTTCGGCATCCCTGAACACGATCTCGGCAAGCGCCCGCCTATCAGGCCAACCATTCGTCATCACCTCTGCCCCAAACGCCGAAGCCACCTCCTCCGCAAGCCCCACATCGCTCACCAACAAACCTCGAACAATATGGTCAGCATCAATAACGCGAGCCCCGAGCGATTCTGAGATCTTTCCCACCGTGGATTTTCCGGATCCGAGATTTCCGGTTAGTCCAACCACAAACGGATGAAGCGGTTTCACGGTTATGCCTTATTGAACTCAAGAGTCGATTGAGCTCTTGTATCAAGCCGATTGGCCATGAGGACGCCGCAACGCGCGGTAGCAGTGTCTTTCCCCATACTCACCCGTTAACTCCGGCTGTTTCCGACTTCCAGCTTGCCGCATGCTCGATATTAAGCCTATCGCCCGGTACGTCCTCGGCCTATCCAATATGACCGGTTCGAACCATTTAGATCGCCAGCATCCAATAGCTAGCTTTCTATCAACAGTTCCTCTTCAACACAGTAGTCGACCCGCCACCACGTTCTGAAAGAGCTTGCAAAACCCGGTGCGCAGCTTGACGATGCGGCTACCGGTTTCTATTTCTCGAGGCAAGAACCCCCTGGCTACGGCCGGTAGAAGCCTTGGAGCCACACGCGAGTACGCGTATGCTTGGGTACGCACTAGCGTGCCTTCGGGGCAGGGTGACTCCTTATGCGGGGGAATTCCCGACCGGCGGTGAGGCAGCATGCCGAGCCCGCGAACCGGCTATAGCCGGTTGATTCGGTGAAAATCCGAAGCCGACGGTAAAGTCCGGAAGAGAGAAGGCGCCGTGGGCGTGCTCTCGCGTGCACGCCTGTGCTCCGGCGGCTCACGTGTTCAAGGTAATTGTTGTGCTCACCGTCGATTCCGCAACTATCGGAACAGCAATGAACCACGAACGGGCAGCCATGGCCCGCGCCATAGACTTAGCACAACGCCGGCAGGGACGTACTCATCCAAATCCTCCGGTTGGCGCGCTCGTGATCACGCCCGGAGGACGCTGTGTTGGTACAGGTTCAACCCAGACAGCTGGTAACGCGCATGCTGAAACAGTAGCACTCGTCGAAGCCGGTGCACGCGCCCGCGGCGCCACGCTCGTTGTAACACTGGAACCCTGTAATCACGCCGGTCGAACACCACCCTGTACCGAGACAATTGTCAGGGCTGGGATCAACCGAATCATCATAGGCAGCAGAGACATGAACCCCGAAGTCCGAGGTGGGGGCATCGAATACCTGCACCAACACGGTGTTGAGGTTGTACTTGAAACTGTCCAGCTTGCTGTTGATCTCGCACAGGGCCATCACAAGCTGTGCCAGACCGGTCGGCCGCTCGTCACCGCCAAATGGGCTATGACGCTTGACGGACGCGTAAACGTGCCAGCTGGTGGAGGCCGAGTTAGTGGAAGCGACGCCCGTCGGCACGTTCACGAACTTCGAGATTCCGTTGACGCGGTAATCACCGGGGCCGAGTCTATTCGCGTTGATGATTCACGTCTTACGGTTCGACCACCTCCAGAAGACGGCCGCCAGCCAATAGGAGTTGTGTTTGACTCGTTGGCAAGAACAAACCCGGATGCTCGGATTTTTCAATCAGAGGCCGACACGCTCGTCTTGACCACTCAGACCGCACCGCTCAATCGAGTTCGCGCCCTTGAGCAAGCGGGAGCAACGGTTATCGAATGTCCATCCGAGGAAACCAATCGTATATGTGTCGACTCGGCACTTGCCGTGCTAGGCACCCGTGGTCTAGCGACAGTCCTTCTCGAAGCAGGTCCAACGCTAACCAAGGCATTCCTTGACGCGGACGCTGTTGATCGGTCCGCGGTTTTTGTCGCGCCGTGGACCATGGGCTCCGGTCAATTAGCACCCATCTCAGTATCGGAACTCCAGAAAGACAGCTCGCCTGACCAAGCAATACGCCTCTTGGGGCCAGACTTACTCTTTCTTTCGGATAAGCGACGTTATGGACCAGGGGCCGCATAGCATGTTCACAGGAATCGTTGAAGATCTCGGCGTTGTGACCTTCACAAAAAGCAGGAAGGGCGTGCAGTTGATTTCTGTTCGCTCAAGTGTTGCAGCAGATTGTGCCAAGCTCGGTGACTCGGTAGCGCTCAATGGTGTGTGCCTTACGATCGTTGCCACCGACCAGGACTGCATAACGGTAGAGGCGGTCCCGGAAACGCTCAGGCTCACTAACCTCGGTGATCTTGAGGTCCACTCCAGGATCAACATCGAGCGCCCTCTAACGCTGGGGGACGCTTTTGGTGGGCATTTTGTACAGGGTCATATCGACACCACCGTGTCGTTACTCGACCGCGAACCCGACGGCGGATCAGAGATCCTTCGATTCACAACACCAGCAGCCTTTTCAAAACATGTCGTAGCAAAAGGTTTTGTCGCGCTGGATGGCGTAAGCCTTACTGTAGTCGAGCCGGACGAACACTCGTTCGCCATCGCCCTAATCCCGCACACGAAAAAGTCCGTGACGCTAGGAAGTGCGCCAGTCGGATACCAGGCAAATTTCGAGGCCGATATTCTGGCCAAGTACGATCGGTCGCAAGATCCCCACAGAGTCCTCGCTCCGTCAATCGATCAACTCAGATCGGCTGGCTTTGCCTTGGATGAAACTCGATGACTTCTAGCCAGATTGATACGGCAATCGCGACAATACGCGCTGGCGGGATCATCGCTATTGTTGATGACGGTCGAGCAAGCCCTGACATAGATGTGGTTATGGCCGGCGAACTACTCACCGAAGACGCGATAGCCAAGATGCGCACACTCGCTGAAACCGAACTGTACGTTCCGGTCAGCGCCCAGCGACTTGATGAGCTCCGGATCAATCAACAGCCACCCAAATCGGTGGATCCGTTGGCACGACAAACCGCCTTCACCGAGTCAATCGGTCTAACGAATAACACCCTAAGCGACACCACTGATACGAGTTTCTTAAGCGTCGTACAGGCCCTTGCGTCAGCGGACTGCCATCGGGACTCCTTTACTTCGCCAGGCCCTGTAACCGCCATACGGGCGGGGGCTGGTGGCGTACTTCGTCGGCTAGGCCATACAGAAGCAGCCGTCGACCTTGCCGTGCTTGCCGGCCTGGCACCAGTGGGAGTCACGGCGCGCACAGCACCAAGTACTCAGCCCCCGTCCCACATGCCCGTTGTTTCTATCAGTGAAATTGTGAGCCATCGGCGCACGAATGAGAAGTTGGTGTTTCGAGTCTCAGCTACGAGATTACCGACCGAGTTTGGCGACTTTGAAGCCGTCGCCTTTCACGACACCACCACACGAGAAGACCATCTTGCGCTCACCCTCGGCAACGTCGCCGCCGAGCCACCCCCGCTTGTCCGCGTTCATTCCGAATGTCTGACAGGGGATGCCTTGGGCTCCCTCCGCTGCGATTGCGGTGCTCAATTGCGCGCCGCCATGGCTACGATCGGAGCGGAAGGCCGCGGGATCGTGTTGTACCTGCGGCAAGAAGGTCGCGGGATCGGACTCGCCAACAAGATCCGAGCCTACGAACTACAGGATGGGGGGCTTGACACCGTTGACGCCAACACCCACCTTGGTTTTGCTGCGGATCTCCGTGACTTCGGTGTCGGCGCCCAAATGTTGTCAGATTTACGAATCACAAATCTCCGCTTACTCACCAACAATCCCAAGAAAACCGAGGGGTTTCAGGCATACGGACTCAATGTGGTCGAGCAGCTACCGTTAACGATCACGCCGACTGACCATAACCGCCGTTACCTCGCCACCAAGCAGCAACGCATGGGACACTCGCTCTGATGACGACCCCTAACGAAGCGCTTGTGATCGACCCTCCTCTTGAAGGCGCTGGTCTACGTGTCGCGATTGTGGCCGCACGCTTCAACGAATTTTTTGTGGGCCACTTAGTCGAAGCCTGCCAGCGTGAACTCCGTCGCCACGGTGTGTCAGTGAATGACCAAACATTGGCGTGGGTGCCGGGATCCTTCGAATTGCCCATGGCTGCTCGGGAGCTGATTGGATCCTATAAGCCCGATGTCGTGATATGCCTAGGCTGCATCATTCGCGGTGAGACGTCACATTATGACCATGTTGCTGCAGAATCGGCCCGCGGGATTGCCCGAGCTGCCTTGGATACCGGAACTCCTGTGATTTACGGGGTCGTGACTGCCGAAACAGTAGAACAAGCTATCAACCGAAGCGGGGCCAAGGCCGGGAACCGAGGCGCTGACGCCGCCGTTGCAGCCATCGCCATGACCCGAACCGTCCAGAACATTCGCGAGATGTCGAAGCCGAAGAGTTTGTAATGACCGATATCCTCGAAGATGAGTTCGGTGACATCATCAGCAAAGGACGCTTCGGCCTCGGCTTATCCGTGCCTGACCTCGCACAGATGGCTGAGGTGCCAACACGCCACATTAACGAATTCGAGGCGTATCGAAGACACCCCCTGGAAGCCGAATCTGCTCGACTAGCTCGAGCCCTTCATCTTGAGCCTGCATCACTCTGGGCAATCGCGCGCGGGCGTTGGGCTCCGACGACAATCGCTCTCGATCAAGCTGGTACGCAGATCAAACAGATTTTCCATCCACCCATGCGGCTCACCCAATACGTGGCTGGCGACGAAGACACGAGGCAAGCACTCGTCATTGACCCCGGCGCTGCGGTCGACCAATTTCTTGCCACGATTTTCGAATCGCATTGGACCGCCATTGCCATCCTGATCACACATGCTGACAGTGACCATATTGGCGTCTTAGACCAACTTAACCGGACGCTCAACGTCCCTATTTTTGTTCACCCAACTGAAAAAACTCGCCTCTCCACACCGAGCAACCCCAATCTGCGAACATTCAATCACGGCGACCTGTTTAAGATTGGCCCATTTGAAATCGAGGCACGTGGGACACCAGGCCATTCTCCTGGCCACACCTCCCTGGTCATACGAGATTTTGTGATGGCAGGCGATGCGCTCTTCGCAGGTTCTCTTGGCCGCACCTCTATGGGACCGGATCACTATGCAAATCATTTGGCCACTGTCGAAGCCCAGCTTCTGTCATTACCGGGTTCAACACGGCTATTTCCAGGCCATGGACCCCCAACAACTGTGGCTGAGGAGCAAATTCACAACCCTTTTTTTGCATCACGAATAGCCGGATTGGATCCGAATAAGCGAAAATAAGGGGGAGGACGGTCGCTGCACTACCTCGCGGCCGGAGCCAAGTATGTTTGTTTTTGATATTTCAACAAGATTTGCCTGTTCGACACTACTCTTCAGTTCGCTATCGCTCGACGACGCACTGGCAGCTATTGCAAAAACCAAGCTGTCATATGTCGATCTCTGGTCGACGCCTGACACATTGATGCACGTCGATCCCGAACGTGATTCGGCTGGCGAGCTAAAAGCCAAGCTCGAGGACAACAACCTGCGACCCTCATCCATATCAGCCCACGCGACATTTGGTAGCGATCTCGTTAAACGACTGGACCTCGCTGCTGCTATCGGAGCACCCCTCGTCATTGGCACCGCGCCAGTGCGCGAATATGAACGACGTGAAGCCTCCGATGACGTTCGGGCGCTCGGCCGGGCAGCCCAGGAGCGAGGCATTACCCTCGCCCTCGCGAATCAGGTCGGGACCTGGCTCGACGAGCCAGGCGAGATTTCGAGTTTTCTGGATGACGTGGGGCATCCGCGCGTAACCCTCAGCCTGACACCTCCCCATGCACGATTGGCCGGCACCACTTTGCGTGCCGTAGTTGACGCCGCGGGAACCCGCCTTGGTAATGTGTGCCTGTGGAGCGTCAGCCCAAACATCGAAAGCGTCGACCACCTGGGCCCCGGTGAAGACCAGGTCCCAGGCAACGGAAAGACCGACTTCGGAGCAATCACACACATGCTGGAAGACCGAAACTATTTCGGCATGTTCACGTTTATCTGGAATGGCACCCAGGACTGGACGATCGCTCAGACCGTCTCGCACGTCGAAAAAGCACGAGGACACGTGCTTGCGGTCGCCAAGGGTTCCTAACGCCAATCACTCTTATGTCCTTATGCCTCCGGGGGGCCGGAGGTCAGACTCTGAAGCCGTCGTTCAAATTTCGCAAGGCGGGCCTCTGCTCGTGTCACTCGTGCCTCTACCGCGTCTAACTCCGCCTCAGCATCGCGGAGCGCAGCCCGCGCTTCATTAAGATCCGGCTCAAACCCCGGCTCATCACTAAAGGTCAAACAGCAAAACCAGGCCTCAAGGGCATGGACTTGTGCCTGGGACCGCAACGACCGTTCAACCTGTAGGGCCCGACGCTGCCTCGCCACATACGCCTGGTAAACAGAATTCCCGGATCCAGAAAATCCTTTGGTCGGGGTCATCGGACAACGATCACGTGAACTTTCCTCGACCAGCGATTGACCAGACGTCGACAACCTCATCGTCCTGCACCACGTATACCGTGTCATGCAGGTTGAACGTCGTGCATCCATGCCACGGCGTGATTCGCACCTTCTGTCCAGGTTGCAAGTCCGAGTTTTGACTCGTGAGCGAAACCTTCGCGTGTTCCTCCGACAAGCTCTCAATCTCCAGTCCCGTCGGATCTTCAATGATTGGAGTTCCGCCCGGCTCAAACGACACCGCCTTGCGACCTGCATCCAGCACCACACGGTCAGTCGCGGGACGACTGATCACGCTTGCAAGAATCCAAAACGCTGACTCAAACATGTGCCCCGAGTGTGGTCGAAACCACGCATCCATGGTGGCGTAGGTTCCGCATTGCAATTCGGTCCACCCGTCGATCTTGCTGGTGATGTCAAATGTGTTGGTCCCACCACCAGTGACCTCACGAATGTTCAGCCCTGCGGCCTCGCACAAGGCTTTTGTTTCAATCACCCGGTCCAAGGCGCCACGGGCCGCAGCCTCACGTTCGGCGTGATCTTCAATTGCGACCGTGTGCCCCTCGTAACCCATCAAGCCCACCAGGTCCAATCCCGGAGCCGCTGCAACGGTCTGCGCCAGGGTCACAGCCGGAGCCCCAGCAGCCACGCCGCAGCGCTCCATCCCCACCTCAATCTCAACCACGACGCCAATCGTTACACCTGCAGCTACCGCGGCAGCCGACAAATCCTGCACATTCCGAGCATCGTCAACAGCAACCGATACGCGGGCATTTTGAGCCAGTGCACAGAGCCGGGTGATTTTTGCAGGGCCCACGACCTGATTCGCGATGAGGACGTCGCGTACACCACCGGCGACCATGGCCTCGGCCTCGCCGACCTTAGCAGCCGTCACCCCTGGTGCCCCGGCCTCAATTTGCATTAACGCGATCTGCGGTGTTTTGTGAGTCTTTACATGTGGCCGGATATGGACCGGGGTACCGTCCAGGTACGTCTGAAGCGCCTGAATATTTCGGCGCACGAGATCCAGATCCACAACTGCTGCTGGTGTATCAATGTCATGAATTGTTCGTGGGATAGGTCCCATGTGTCGTACTCCCCCTCGACATATCTCGTCGAGCACCACATAGACTGTGACAGGAACACGATATCGGCAACTACCGCTCCTCCTTCGAAGCTCTGACTGTGCACATCGGAACACTTGAACTTGGGCTGACGATCCACGCAGCTACCTCACTCAAGGATCGGCGACGGACTGTCACCTCACTGAAACAGCGGGTCCGGAATCGATTTAACGCAGGCGTGGCTGATCTGGACGATGACCCTTCACCAAGCTACGCCCGCATCGGCATCGTGTGTGTCGCGAACGACCCGCGTCGCCTCGATGCCCAACTCCGTTCCATCGTGGAGTTTGTCGAAGCCCTGCATCTTGATTTGGAAGTCATGCACGACCACATTGACATCATCCAGTTGTGAATTCGCGGGGTCTTCAGGGCCAACATGGCTACAATAGAGGTGGGTCTGGGCGGATGGTTCGGAGGTGCCGCAGCGGTTATAGCCGTCCCGCCGGCTTGCCGGTGAGACACTGGAGGTACGCCGTTGCCGCTAGAAGCAATTCTGGGAATCGTGGCCTTTGCTGGTCTTTTCGTGATGTGGGCTGTTGTACCAGCCCGCCTTAGGAAGCGATAGCACTTAGGGTTCTTCCCCGAGGAAGGCAACGCACTGTTGCGTCCTGGGCACTGATAGCCCAAACCTGCTCGATGAAACCGAGCCAGGGATGCCGCTGAGGTTTCCGAACCACCGCCTGATCCGAAATTGTCCATCAACCCCGTAGCCTCATCACGGCTACTCCAACCTGCCTACATTCCCATCATGTTTCGCAGGCCTGTCGGCATCTTTCCGGAACTCATCATCTGCATCATTTGGCGTGCCTGCTTGAATTGCTTGAGCAGCTGGTTGACTTCTTGGACGTTCCGTCCACTACCCGCCGCAATCCGACGACGGCGACTCCCATCAATCAGGTCAGGATTGCTGCGTTCGCCAGGGGTCATCGAAAGAATGATCGCTTCGAAATGCCGCAGGCCGTCACCGTCTAGTGCGGCCTGCACATCCGCGTTGTTGGTCATGCCACTCATGCCGGGCATCATGCCCAGCACCTGGCTCAGCGGTCCCATCTTCTTAACCTGGTTCAACTGTTCAAGAAAATCGTCCAGGCCGAAGGCATCCTTGCGGAGTTTTTCCTGCAGTTCGAGCGCCCGGTCCTGGTCGATAGTCGCTTCGGCCCGTTCCACCAACGTGACCACGTCGCCCATTCCAAGAATACGTGACGCGACACGATCGGGATGAAACACCTCAAGCGGTTCAATCTGTTCGCCGTTAGCGATGAATTTCACCGGGACGCCCGTCACCGCACGGATGGATAGCGCCGCCCCACCACGGGCATCGCCATCCATCTTGGTTAAAACCAATCCCGTCAGCGGAGTTCGTGCATGAAAAGCTTGCGACACGTTGCCCGCTTCCTGGCCTGTCGTAGCGTCGGCAATAAACAGCGTTTCCACAGGTCCAACTCGAGTGCTGATCTGCTCGATCTCTTCCATCATCGTGTCATCGAGTTGGAGTCGACCCGCGGTATCAATCACCACGTGTGAATGCGCGTTGTCTACCCCGAGCTCACGACCCCGGGTCGCAATCTGCACCGGCGTCCGATCATCACCTTCGGCATGGACAGGGACATCAATCTGCTTCCCGAGCGTCCGGAGTTGCTCGACAGCCGCCGGTCGATAAGTGTCCGCCGCTACGAGTAACGGCCGTCCCCCATCCTGCTTAAACGCGAGCGCCAGCTTGGCGGCCGTGGTGGTCTTCCCAGAGCCTTGTAAACCGACAAGCAGCACGACGGTTGGAGGCCGTGGGGCCGTAGTGAGCCGTGTCGCATCACCACCCAGCAAATCAACGAGATGATCGTTCACGATCTTGACGACCTG
>CAZFVB010000057.1:6563-10533 GCA_964522375.1 uncultured Chloroflexota bacterium | reverse complement strand
GCGTCACAGGACCGGGCACGCCCGGTCGGAGAAATCCGACCGGGCGTGTTGCTTTATACCGAAAACTTTGGCTGTCAAGAATCATCGTCGTATCAAGCAAGAAACACCCGCGATATATCTAACCCAAGCCATTTATTGATACTGAATGGATTCGAATGAACTCACCGGCCCTCAGCATCCAGAATCTGACTAAAACGTTCCCACGACGCACGGGGTACGACGGATTTCTGGGCGCTATCCGAGGTCTACTACCATCCAAAGCTGATGGGTTCGTGGCCGTAAACAACATTAGCTTCGAAATTGAGGCCGGTGAAATCGTAGGATTACTTGGACCCAACGGAGCCGGAAAATCCACCACAGTCAAAATGTTGACTGGCATTCTCCATCCAACAGCAGGTCAGATTCGCATCCATGGACTTGACCCGATCAAAGATCGCACAACAAATGCACGGCAAATGGGTGTGATCTTTGGCCAGCGGACACAATTGTGGTGGGATCTTCCTGTGATCGACTCACTCGAAATGCTGCGGCGAATATATGACGTATCTGAGGACACCTACCGCCAAAATCTCGATAGATTTCGACATGTGCTCGAGCTGGACGAATTCCTCAATGTACCAGTGCGCCGACTTAGCCTCGGCCAACGAGTCCGAAGTGATCTTGCTGCAGCACTACTGCATGATCCACGTGTGATCTATCTTGACGAACCCACCGTGGGTGTCGATGTAAGCGCCCGACAACGTATTCGTGATTTTATCCGAACACTGAATCGTGAGGATGGGGTCACGATCGTTTTAACTACCCACGAGATGGCTGACGTTGAACGACTGTGTGAACGTATCGTCGTGATCGATCGTGGACAATTGCACTACGACGGCAGCTTGGAAGTACTCCGACAGCGATTGGGGTCGAACCGAGAGCTCATTATCGACCTTCACGAACCAAATCGAGTTCTTGACCTGCCAGACGGCGCCACCGTGACCCGAACAACGGAAACGCGCACCTGGATTGAGTTTGAACGTCATCGTCTGACCGCGCCGCAGCTCATCGCGCACATTCAATCGCAAACAGATGTGGCGGATCTCAGCGTACGCGAGCCTGAAATTGAACAGGTCATTCACCGCTTATACGAAGAAGCTCAATCAGACGAACCAAAACCCGCGCATTAGACCATCGTCCGTTCCTACCCGTTTCCGCTACTCCGAATTGATCCTCCAAGCCTTCCGGGCCGTGCCATTGAATATCCATTGGCGATCTTCGTCACTAAGAAAGGGGAGATTCCACGCAGATTCAAAAGCTTCTCGATACGTTGCCCGTGACAAACACACGGGCCAATCAGTCCCCCACATAACTCGGTCAGCTCCAAAGGCCCGATAGACACGTTCGATCAACGTATGGGCGGTCCTGTAAGGATATCCCTCACCAGTCCCGCCGGGATATCCCGACAGCTTTACGTGAACACCAGGAAAATCAGCAAGCCGTAAAAGGTTTTCAATCGACGACGGTTCCGAGTAATCCGGGCTTCCAAGATGATCAATAACGATCGTCACGTCCGGATGACGCCGTGCCATTTCGGCGGCCTGGGGTAGCTGCTCCCACGCAATCAACAATCCAATTGTGGCGTCCGTGGATGCCGCAGCTGTCCAGAGCGAATCTTGGTCTGCACCGTCCAGCCACCGATCCGGATCAGTGTTTGGAGCAAGCCGAATACCACGATAACCAGGCCACTGCATAAGCTCACGAAGCCGATCAGAAGCCCCAGATGCACGCGGATCCACACGACCGGCAACCACAAAACGATCAGGAAACTCAGTCGCAGCCTGTGCTAGGTAGGTGTTGTCCCACAGGTAGTATCTGGGCTGAATAAGCACGGTCCAGCGAACACCGCCAACTTCATCCTGCGCCTTGAACAACTCCGGTGGTCCGGCCTCTATGTCAGGCTGCGTATCCGAATCAGGATGCCGAGCAAAGCGCCGATCCCCGATAGTCCAGATATGCACGTGCGACTCAACGAGATCCATAAGCTAGTTACCTGAAAGACGGCCACATCATCATGCCATCCAGCCACAAGACCGGCCGCCGTATCAACACCCCATGAACACGGGCCACGAACTAAAGAAGCAAGTACGGTTGTTCGATCAACTCCCGAATTCGAGCCAAGAATCGAGCCGCTGGGGCGCCATCAAGTACCCGATGGTCAAACGTCAGGCTAAGTGTCATTGAAAGCTGGGCCACAACCTGTCCGTCGTCAGCCACTGCCTTCTCTCGCAAGGCTCCCACACCCAAAATCGCCGATTCCGGAGGATTAAGAACAGGCGTAAATGCATCAACCCCATATGTTCCCAGGTTCGTGATTGTGAACGTACCACCGGTAATGTCGTCTAGGCCTAACCCGTCAGAATTCGCCCGGGTCACCAACGAACGAATATCGTTAGCAATCTCTACCAACGACTTACGATCGGCATGCTTCACATTTGCTACAACGAGATCGGTGCCAGCCTCCATCGCTAGTCCAACATGCACAACATCGTGAAGATGAATCTCATCACCAACAATGCTGGCATTAGCCCGAGTATGTTCGCGCAGCGCCTGCGCACAGATGCGGACCAGAATGTCGTTGTAACTGATCCGGAATCCCAATGTCGCCTCGTGGCGGGCAGCTAACTCCGTGCGAAGATCATGGAATCGACGGGCATCAGCTTCGGCGACCAAGGTGACCTGGGCACTCTGCTGCAGACTCTGCTGCATTCGATCAGCAATGACACGACGCACCCCCGCCATCGGAACCACCGTGCCCGCTGGAAGCTCTGGCACCGCGACTGGGGCCACAGTCGGCGTAGTGGTGGATGGCGCAACTGCTGCTGGAGCCTTCGAGGCGTTAACCACGTCCTGTTCAATTATTCGTCCGCCGGGACCGGTTCCCACGACCGCCACGAGATCGATCCCCAACTCCCGAGCCACACGTTTGGCTAACGGTGAGGCCTTGACTCGAGATCCAATATTCGGTGCCTGAACAACAGGAGTCGGAGCCGGCACAACTGAAACCTCAGCGACCGGCGTCTGCGGGGGGGGCTGTGTAGCCGGTGCTGCAACCGGAACCTGTGGTACTGGAGCAGCAGGCTCAGCCTCCGACGCCGAACCACCACCTGGGGGGTCCGGATCCTCCGCTGGAGCCGTTTCGCCAGCCTCAAGAACCCACGCCAGTAGCCCCTGAACCTTTACCGCATCACCACTTTGGGCCACAACGCCGCCCAACAATCCGTCGGCAGGAGCTTCTACGCGCGCATTGATCTTATCGGTTTCAAATTCAAGGATTTCCTGACCCTTGGTGATTTCTGCACCCTCGTCAACCAGCCACTCACTCACCACACCTTCTTCCATTGTCATACCCATCAACGGCATTCGAATAGGTGTGGCCATAGGTTTGAACAGCTAGCCTAGCGGACGCCCTGAAGGGACTCGCGAATGGCCGCCGCTACCTTTTCGGCATCGGGGAATGAAGCCTGTTCCAGCGGTTCCGAAAATGGCACGGGCGCATGGGCAGCACCAACACGTAACACAGGAGCATCAAGATCATCGAAGGCGAGCTCTTGAATCTGTGAGGCAATCTCAGCACCAAACCCACCAAACCGAACGGCCTCATACAACACCACAGCACGATGCGTCTTACGCACCGATCGAAGGATTGCATCGGTATCCAGCGGATAGAGTGACCGAACATCCACGACCTCAACGCTGATACCTTCCGCCGCGAGTTGTTCGGCAGCTTCAAGCGCATAGTGCACCTGACGGGCATACGTGATCACGCTCACATCGGTACCTTCACGCTTAACATCGGCCACGCCAATCGGAACTAAGTATTCCTCTTCCGGCACATGACCGCGCATGGCATAGAGCGCCTTATGCTCGAACGACACCACAACGTTATCCTCGCGTATAGCCGATTTGAGTAGACCCTTAGCGTCGTAAG
>CAZFVB010000057.1:6226-6553 GCA_964522375.1 uncultured Chloroflexota bacterium | reverse complement strand
ACTTTTGACCCGGCACATGAACTAACCACGCCTCATGGCTCTGGGTATGCTGAGCGGCGTTTCCCGTACCCGCACCAAACGGTGCCCTATAGGTCAACGGGAGTCGCGCCTTACCCCCAAACATGTATCGATTCTTGGCCGCCTGGTTAACGATCTGATCCATCGCGATACCCATGAAATCACTGTACATGAACTCCGCAATTGGCCGGCTTCCGGTGAGTGCCGCCCCAATACCGAGCCCAGCAATAGCAGCCTCAGCAATCGGTGTGTCAACAATCCGATCAGGACCATACTTCTCGAGAAGCCCAGCTGACACCGCGTACGACC
>CAZFVB010000057.1:2240-6144 GCA_964522375.1 uncultured Chloroflexota bacterium | reverse complement strand
GTTTGCCATGGGAAGTACTCCGCGTACACATCACGCTCGATAGCATCGAGCGTTGGCCACGGACTAGCTTCTGCAAACGAAACTGCATTCTCAATCTCCCGCTCTATGTCTGCATCAATCGCATCAAATTCCTTGGCCGTCATGCGCTTGGCAGACGACACAGCCGTTCGAAACCGTTCGATAGGATCGCGAGCGACCCACTCAGCAATTTCTTCCTTAGTACGATAGTTCTTCTGATCAAGAACCGTATGGCCCTTGTGGCGGTACGTGAGCGACTCAATGAGCGTTGGACCCTCACCGCTGCGTGCTCGATCCGCCGCTTCTTTCACCGTTTCATAGACTTCGAACACATCATTACCGTCGATCTTTGGACTTGGAATAGAGTATGCAGGACCCCGAGCACTTATCGGGGCTGCGTTCGCAAATTCATTATGGGTCGCCATCCCATATTGATTATTTTCGCACAGAAAGATCACGGGGAGTTTCATGGTAGCCGCCACGTTCACCCCTTCATGGAAGGCGCCAGTCGGCCCGGCGCCATCGCCGAAGAAGCTAATTGTGACCTGCCCATCCTGACGCAGTTTCGATCCAAGGGCTGCGCCGGTAGCAATCGGTATGCCAGCCCCAACAATGCCATTAGCGCCCAGGTTGCCAAGTTCAAGATCCGCAATATGCATCGAGCCGCCCTTACCACCGCTATACCCTGTCGTGCGACCAAACAGCTCCGCCATCATCTTGTCCATTCGGGCACCCTTAGCAATGCAGTGACCATGGCCCCGATGAGTGCTCGTGATGAAATCCCCGTCCTCCAACGCCGCACAGGCTCCGGTCGCTGTCGCCTCTTCCCCAATATAGAAATGGAGCGCCCCACGCATCTTGGCAGCTTTGAAAGCCTCTTCAGCAGTTTCCTCAAATCGACGGATACGCCGCATGGTTTGATAGATCCATCGAACCTGACCGTCATCCATCGACTTCAATGTGGGATTCACCGTCGCAGTTGGACGAGCACGTGACTTTGTTGCCTTGGCACGAGCCTTGGAAGCCTTTCCTGCTTTACTAGAGGCACGAGCCACAGCTCGCCTTCTTGCGGCCACAATATGCCTCCGTTAATACGACTTAGACGCCAGCGTCAGGCGACGTTACTAGTGATGTTTTGCAAACCACCGAGCGGCGGGAGTATATCGCACACGCGCTCTAGACCCCGTCACTTAAGCCATATTCGTGACGAATTAGCGAACAACCAGGTTAATCAGCCGCCCCTGACGGTAAAAAACCTTATGCACCTCGAGGCCTTGGAGATGCGCCTGTACCCGTGGACTGGCGAGCGCCAGGCTCCTCGCCTGCATCTCGTCGATCGAAGTAGAGGCCTCGATTCGCTCCCGGACCTTTCCATTGACCTGGACCACCAGCGTGAAAATCTCGTCGGCCGCCACATTCGCATCCCATGCGGGCCATTCCTGCTCGTGCACGCTGCGAGTGTGCCCTAGCCGCTACCAAAGCACCTCTGCCATAAACACCGCGCTAGGGGCCAGCAAAATGAGAAAGGCTTCCAACGCCTCTTGCCATGCCTTTGATGTTCGAATGTCCTCATCGTCAATCTCGATAAGAAAATTCGTGAATTCCATAAGGGCCGCCACCATCGTGTTGAACTTCAAAGCATCAATGTCCTCGCCCACACGGCGAATCAGCTGATGGAGACGGCGTCGCAACTGGACCTCAACATCCGTGGACATGTCTTGTCGCCGCTCGCTCTCCCTGACGCCCTGGCCGAGCACAAGATTCCACACACGACCCAGCCACCGTGACACGCCGGCCAGTCCTTGTTCACTCCATGGCAGCGTGCGATCAAATGGACCCATAAAAAGCGTGTACACCCGTAATGCGTCACCGCCAACCGCTGCCGCAACCTCATCAGGTGTAACAACGTTGCGCCACGACTTCGACATCTTGGTAGCCCGAAACTCAACGAGTCTCACCCCTTCACGATCGCTCCGGGCACCGGTCAAATCAAATTTCGCGTCGAGGGGGTAGTGGCGATACGACTGAGCGACTCCTGGTGCGTCATAAGCATCAACGCCCTCAGTTGCAATCACACGTGCACCACCTTGACTGTCCACTTGAAGATCAGACTCAATAGTCCACCCCGGCTGGGCTAGAAGCATCCCCTGGTGCCGAAGCTTCCGGAACGGTTCGTCGAGCTCGAGAACACCCGCATCCCGTAACGCCTTGGTCCAGAACCTGGCATACAGCAGGTGCATGACCCGATGCTCACCACCACCAACATAAAGATCGACCGGCATCCACCGGCGCACCGCTTCAGGATCAAACGGCCGTCCATCTTCATGCGGACTACAGAACCTGAGGAAGTACCAGCTTGAGCATGCAAACCCTCCTAGGGTGTCCGTCTCACGACGAGCCGGACCATCGCAACTCGGACAGGCCGTTTGCACCCAATCCTCGGCAGCTTCAAGCGGAGATTTACCACGGAGCTCCTGAACATCAAATTGATCTACCCGCGGCAGCACGACCGGAAGTTCGGCTTCCGGAATAGGCACCACTCCGCAATCGTCACAGTGGACGATTGGAATTGGTGTGCCCCAGTATCGTTGTCGTGATATGAGCCAGTCACGCAATCGATAATTGACTGCGAAATCACCAGTGCCGCGATCCTTCAGCCACTGGGTCACAGCGCTAGAAGCGTCGTCAACACCTAACCCGTCGAATTCGCCGGAGTTAACTAGTGACCCTTCGCCAAGGTATGCCTCATCAAACGGCGATCCATCCCACTCTGTCGAGGCAACACCTGGTCGAATCTCAATGCCAAACTTCGACGCGAACGCAAAATCCCGTTCGTCGTGAGCAGGCACGGCCATGATGGCTCCAGACCCGTACGACATCAGAACGTAATCAGCAATCCAGATGGGCAGAGCCTCGCCGTTCACAGGATTAATCGCGTAGCCGCCAGTAAAAACACCGGTCTTGTCCGGATCAAGCGTCACCCGGTCGAGCTCGGATTTACGAGCAGCGGCATCCACGTAATCCCGAACCTCGTCAGCATGACGGTCAGTTGTGATCTTGGAAACCAAGGGATGCTCAGGCGCCAAAACCATAAACGTAGCCCCAAACAAGGTGTCGGGACGCGTGGTAAAAACGCTGATCACATCTCCATCTTCCGTCGTAAAGCTGATGTCGGCTCCATCGCTTCGACCTATCCAATTGACCTGCGCACGCACGGTCTCATCCGGCCAGTCCAGATCATCTAGACCGTCAATTAGCTCGTCGGCATAGTCCGTAATCTTGAAAAACCACTGCGTGAGCTCACGGCGCGTAATGTCTGCATGACCACGCCAATCAGTCCCATCAGCATTAACCTCTTCATTCGCAAGGGCCCCGCACACCGGACACCACCACTGAAGCCCGGTTGACCGATACGCAAGACCTTGCTCATACAACTTGAGAAAAACCCACTGCGTCCACCGATAATAATCAGGATGGCTGGAATTAATTTCCCGATCCCAGTCGTACGACGTCCCAGCCAAATCAAGCTGTCGACGATAATTTGCGGTCCATTCCGTGGTCAGATCCTCAGGATGCCGGCCGGTTTCAATCGCCGCGTTTTCGGTCGGCAAACCAAAAGCATCCCAGCCCATCGGACGCAACACGTCGTATCCCCGCATCCGCATCACCCTGGCCACAACATCTGACGGAATGTAGTTACGAAGATGGCCCACACTAATCCCATCACCCGAGGGGTATGGAAAAAAATCCAGACAGTAGAACGTAGGACGGTCAGACGGATCTGGCGTTCGATACAGCCGTTGTGTTGCCCAGCGACGACGCCACTTGGTGTCCATCGCCACGGGATTAAATTCAATCGTCATAGCGTCTTGCCGTAATTCCACAT
>CAZFVB010000057.1:0-2218 GCA_964522375.1 uncultured Chloroflexota bacterium | reverse complement strand
AAGCTATGATCACGGGCCACTCCTGATGGATCGAAAAGCTCGGCTTGCCTACGCCTGATAGTTGCCTCATCTGTTCCAACACTCCGACCAACATCCTCCACATTCTTATGTTTTAGTGGCGTCGCGATGCTCCCGGGCGCAACAGTATTGACCCGAATTGAACGTCCCTGAAGCCGATTCTGCAACACGAGACCGAGACCGTGCACCGCGCCTTTACTCGCGCCATAGGCATACGAGGAACTCCCGGCGGTGACACCCGCCCCGGACGCCAGCAACAAAACCACACCATCCCCCGATGGTCCCATCGCCCGTATTGCATGTTTCGCGCACAGGAATGAGCCACGGGCATTGATATCAAGAACTCGATCAAACGTCTCAACATCAAGATCCTCAACCCCAATGGCAGCGCCCTCCAAAATGCCGGCACACGCGATAAGGACATCCAAACGACCGAAAGCACGAGTTGTTCGGTCCATTAACTCGTGGACGGCAGACTCATTTGAAACATCACACTCGACAAACATTGCGGAATGTCCCCGACTCGACAGGTCGGCTGCCAACTCTGTTCCATGGTCCACCGCCACATCTGCCACGACTACATGCGCGGCACGTTGGGCACATAGTTCGGCGGTAGCTCGACCAATCCCGGAAGCTCCCCCGGTCACAACGCTCACACGTCCCTCAAGCCCCAATGACATTAACGTTCATCCCAGGTCAGGCTGGCTTCAGACATCGCAGCATCAATATTCCGCTTGGCCGCAGGAATCTGTTCTGGCGGTAAATGCTCAATCAACACCCAGGTGTCAGGCGCAGCCTCATTCAACGCGGTCAATCCCGCCACGTGATCAACAAGCCCTTCACCAATTGGAACTTCACTGATGTGGAGAACCAACGGGTTGTCCACGATGTAGTCCTTCCAGTGAGCGGCGACGACTCGACCACGGGTCGCGTCAAGCAAGCGGTTTATAAGGGCTTGGGGCGTCCATGCGTCCCAGATACTTCCCACAAAGTTGACCGGATCAAGGTTCACCCCAAGAGACCTGGCCGGAACCCGACGAAGGACCTCAGCAACCCGCGACGGCCGATCAATAACAGAGAGCACGTGTCCTTCGAGAGCCAGGATGACGCCTTCCGCATCAGCAGCGACGGCTACCGCAGTCAGGCTAGAAAT
Organism: uncultured Chloroflexota bacterium; assembly: GCA_964522375.1. Classification (GTDB taxonomy): domain Bacteria; phylum Chloroflexota; class UBA11872; order UBA11872; family UBA11872; genus UBA11872. The sequence continues at coordinate 1,047 of CAZFVB010000057.1, read as the reverse complement.
CACCCGTTCAAACACACGGTCTCCTTGGTGTTCAGGGTGGGGCGCCCAGCTGCCGGCCGGATTAAGACTCCCAGGCCTTACGTAGAGCGTATGGGCCTCGAGCAGACGAGTTGCCTGCATGTGCCGTTTTAAACCTTCGACCCCTGCAGCACGAACCTTCTCATCATGATCCACAAGCGACGGATAAAGCCCGTTAGCCTGAGCAACGGCCACACCCTCACCGTGGAGCATGTCCCGGATTCGCTGGAATTCTTCAGGTCGATATTGATCCGGCTCGCCTAATGGCACGGTCGTCCCAGTAAAGCCAAGTGCACGCAACTCGCGAATGTCATCAAGGGTGATTTTTCTTAGATCGTTTGGCAACAAGCCAACAACCCCGCTCTGCATACTTTCCCTTCGTCACGGAGTAACAGAGACCGCAGCGTACACGGTCTCCCACGCCACCGGTTCACACGCTGATCCGACAGCGTGGAGCACACAGTCTTCCTGCGATTACACCCCGATATTACTCGTCACGATCTGCCAATACCTGCTCCGGATCGATAGTCCACAATCCTTGATTCCAAATCATGACGCCTAGCACTACCAGCACACTTAGCACCCCACCCATCACCATCGCGACCGGCGAACCCACCGTCTCGGCAACTACAGCCATTGGCAATAGTCCCAGTGGCGTCAATCCCCAACTCAGCATCCAGATTGACAGCACGCGGCCCCGCAAGTGATCTGGCACTAACAGTTGAATGATGGACTGATTTGTCGCCATGTATACCGCCTGGAAAAACCCGGAAACAAACAGGACGAGTCCAGAGACCACTAACGATCGGGTAAACGCCAGCACAATTACAAGCGCACCGAAGGTCAACGCAGATATCAAAACAACCGGACCTTTATATCGATGCTTGGCGTATGTCACCACCATTAACGAACCAATGACCGCACCCACCCCCAAAGCGCCCATGAGCAACCCGAGATCTTCAGGCCCCGCCTTCAAATCTTGTTTCACAAAGGCCGGTAGAAGCATAATCATGGGCATGCTGAACAGGG
>CAZFVB010000056.1:1993-10712 GCA_964522375.1 uncultured Chloroflexota bacterium | reverse complement strand
GGTGACCCTTCTTCGCATCTCCACGGCCACGATATTGGCCTTAGCCGTCGCCCTAATTGTGCGCGGTGTTGTTTTCGCTCAGGCTGATCCCTCAGGCGAAGCCACGATCGCTGCTGATCCCTCAGCGGGGGTTACATTCGTTTGGACCCTGATGGCGGGAGCCCTGGTCTTTTTTATGCAGGCAGGATTTGCTTTTCTGGGTGCCGGCCTGATTCGGGCCAAGAACACTGTTAACTATCTGACTAAGAACATCCTCGACTTTGCTGCGGGCGGATTGTCGTTTTGGGCCTTCGGATTTGCTTTCATGTTCGGGGGGTCGGATATGTTTCCTGGGCTTGCTGAGGGCAACGCGATCATTGGTTACTCAGGATTCTTTCTTACAACTGCGGCCTACGATGTATCGACGACGATGTTTTGGTTCTTCCAAATGGTGTTTGCTGCCACAACCGCGACGATTGTCGCAGGCGCGATGGCCGAACGTACTCGCGTGACCGCCTACTTGGCGTACAGCTTCCTCGTCACCGCTATCGTGTATCCGATCTATGGACACTGGATGTGGGGCGGTGGTTGGCTCGGCGGCGAACAGCTTGAGAGTTGGATCGGTGCGGCGGCAGTTGATTTTGCGGGGTCCGGTGTCGTGCACACGATTGGTGGGATGCTGGCCTTAGCCGGCGCTGCGACAGTAGGTGCGCGGCTTGGCAAGTACGGACCGAATGGCGAGGTGCGCAAGATAAAGGGCCACAACATGTTGTACGTGGTTATCGGCACCTTCATCCTGTTCTTCGGTTGGTTCGGATTTAATGCTGGAAGTACCGTGAACGGTAACGACCTGCGTATTGCTGTCATCATCACCAACACGTTCTTGGCTGGTGCTGCCGGTGCGGTTACAGCGGCCTATGTTCGCTTGTTACAGACCGGACGAATTAGTGCGGCTGACACGTGCAACGGTGCTTTGGCCGGTCTGGTTGCTGTCACTGCGCCTTGCGCGTTTATTGCTCCCTGGGCGGCTGTTGTCGTCGGCGCAATTGGCGCCCTCGTTATGTTGTTAGGCGTGTCCATCATCGACACCAAACTCAAGATTGATGATCCCGTTGGGGCGTCGTCAGTTCATGGAGTCGCGGGTGTGTGGGGCCTATTAGCTGTCGGTATTTTTGCGGATGGCACTTACGGGGTGAGTGGTCTAATCGCGGGGAATGCTTCTCAGCTCTTGGCGCAGGTAATTGCGGCGGCTGTCGCAGTTGCTTGGGGGCTCGGGATGGGCTTATTACTGTTCCGGATCCTCAAGGTCACGATTGGCTTGCGAGCGACGGAGGAGGAAGAAATTTCCGGCCTCGACGTGCCCGAGCATGGCGAAGAAGCGTATCCGGTCGATGAAGGTGAGCCGCAGACGGCTTAGCTTTCGATAGAGATAGGTTCGTACGATGAGGCCGCGGCCCACAGGGCTGCGGCCTCATGTACGTTGCCTGAGCCTTAGTTGAGCTTGAGGTTTTTGTTGCTAGTCATGTATCGACAGAAAATTGGAACGATATAGGAGTGGAACGATATAGGAGGCTTGGATGTTAGCGGTGCGAAAAGTGGAACCGCAGCGTGGGGTCGAGGTCCTCGAGATAGATCCGCCCAAGCCTGGAGCTGATGAACTACTGCTGCGAGTGCAGAAAGCGGGTATTTGCGGTTCTGATCGTCATCTATATGAGTGGGATGCATGGGCGGAACTTAATTTCCCTACACCAGTCACTCTGGGTCATGAAATTGTCGGTGAAGTCGTGTCTTTTGGACCCGGTGTAGAGAATTTTTCCGAAGGAGATCTCGTAGCAGTCGAAAGCCATGTCTTCGATGGCACATGTCGCGCATGTCGGACTGGCAACGCGCATGTTTGCGAAAACCTCCGGATTCTGGGTATTGATATGAATGGCGGTTTCGCTAGTTTTGTGACTGTCCCAGGCCGTCTAGCATGGAAAGTTCCGGATGGAATCCCCCTTCATCGTGCGGCGCTCTTCGAACCTTTGGGCAATGCTGTTCATGCCACGATGCGATATGACGTTTCGGGCCAACCCCTTGCTGTTTACGGCTGTGGGCCTATGGGTCTAATGGCGATCGCGGTGGCACGATCGATCGGAGCCAATCCAATTGTCGCCAGCGACATTTCTGAGTATCGCCGCAATCTCGCTCTAGCTATGGGAGCTCACGCCACTGTTGACGCCAGTTCAGAATCATGTGATGAGGAGTTAATCACGGCGTTAGGGTCACGCCCCACCAGAACTCTTGAAATGTCCGGCCATCCTCAGGCAGTTCAGCAAGCACTGCGTCTTTCAGCTAATGGTGGGAAGGTAGTACTCCTTGGCATTCCCCCAACTCCCGTTGAAATTAGCGTTGCCGACGATGTTCTATTCCGGGGACTGGATATTTACGGGGTGACCGGTCGCTTAATCTGGGATACCTGGTACCGCACCGAAACGTTCCTTCTGCAACACGGGGAACTCCTTGACCCGATGTTGACCCATACCTTTTCACTCAACACTTTTGAAGACGCCATGTCGATCATTATGAGTGGTGAGTGCGGCAAGATTTTGCTTGATATATAAACTACAGGCGGTGCCACCTGATCAATTCTCAACAGCTTCATGCGACACACTCTGGCTCTGATTAGTTTGGGAACAAGTGAAGCGTGTCCTTGCGGATCGACTAAGAGAGACGCATCAGGAGAAAAAGAACGCTGATTGATTGGGAGGTTAATCGGGCCACATTGCACCAGGGTTCATAAGCCCATCTGGATCGAAGGCTTTCTTTATTCGGCGCATTGTCTCGAGTGTGTTCGGGTCATACGCACGTTTTACAAAAGGTCGCTTCACGCGTCCTAGGCCGTGCTCTCCTGACAGGATGCCGCCCGCTGCGAGGCCGGCTTCCGCGACGTCTACTAAAAGATTGGTGGCACGTTGTGCTTCGGCTTTATCTGCAGGGTCATAAAGAAGGTTTGGATGCAGCGTCCCGTCAGCTGCATGGCCGAATATTGCGACGATCACTTCTGCCGTGCTGGCTGCCGCCTTGATCTTTTCGAAGGTGGGGGCTAATTGTGAACGGGGTACGCATATGTCCTCCCCGATTTTGGCTGGACGAATTAGGGCTAAGGACGCTGTAATCCCCCTCCGGGCGTCCCACCATTGCTCGGCTTGGTCCGGGCTCACGGTGGCTACGTCACCACCAGACGTCTGCAAGATGGCGTCAATTTGGGCAGTCGCGGCAGCTACTTCTGACTTTTCGCCATCTAATTCTGCTAGGAGCAGACCACCGGCGTGCCGTGGGAATCCCCATGGGCGTGCACGTTCCAAGGATTCGATGGTGACGTCATCAAGAAACTCCAGTTTTGCCGGAACCACGCCTTGGTTAATGATTGCTGCGACGGTTCGTAGCGCTTCTGGTCCATTGGGAAAGGAAGCAGCCCGAACGGCACGACTTGTCGGCATAGCTCTGAGCTGAAGCCCGATTTCCGTGACGACGCCCAGAGTTCCCTCGGATCCGATGATGATGTCAATCACGACATCGTCACGTCCACGCGAGAGTTCGATGGTTCCTGTGGCGGGTGTGACCACGCGGAGCTCTGTAACTGCGTCCCGGGTCACCCCATATTTATAGGCATAGGGCCCGCCGGCGTTCGTCGCAACATTCCCCCCGATTGTTGCAGTTGCTTCTGAGGATGGGTCTGGCGCGTACAGGAGGCCCCGACGGGCTGCATAAGCACGAAAGTCACGAGTGACCACGCCGGGTTCAACCGTCGCGCGACGACGATCGATATCGAAGCGCTTAATACGTTGCATTTGGTTTGTGTCGATAACGAGGGATCCCGAGGGTGGGATTACTGCGGCAGAGAGACTTGTTGCACCGCCACGAGGCACACATGAAACCCCGTGGGCCAGAGCGATTTTCAGGGCCTGGCTTACGTCCGTTTCCGTGCTAGCTAGTAGTACAACCCCAGGATCACCTCGGTAACCCATGGTCGCGTCATACCCGTAGGCCATGAGCTGACCTGGATCTGTGACGAGCCTGTCGTATCCGACGGTTCTCGAGAGTTCGTCAATTAAGGCCTGCGTCACCGGACGACACTTGATGTTTGAGGGTGGAATAGGAGATCGGTGTAGGGCGGTGGCATGTGGGTAACCACGGTGCTGCGGGCAGCCCCGTCTTGGGGGTGATTAGCGTCAACGGTCATAAACGAAAGCCGCAACTATACGCGGATGCTGGCCGTGCCTAGCGTAACTAAACGGCCTCGCAGCTTGTAGTTGGAGACCCTGCGATTCCACGGATGCAAGCTCACGTAATGCTTGGTGCTCTGACAGAAGCAACCTACAGCTATCGCCATACACAGACTAACGAGCGCTAGCTTTTCACTTCCAAAAAGCATCGATCCCGCGTCGCTCCAAGACAAGAGGACGCGCTGGATGCCCTACCCCTTCTTTAGGAGAGGAAGTCCTGTTCGAGGGTTTTCGGATACGACGTATCCATCTGGCAAAGCGTCGAGTGCACCATCGCCTTCTTTCTTGGCGAAGTAATAGATGCGTTGCTGGCGACCGCCCCTGAGCGTCACCTCACGCGTGTGGAGATAGTAGTTGGTTCCCGACTTCTTGCTCACCACGCTATAAGCCACAAGTTGCTCCTTTATACCTTCACATAGGGGCGGTGTTCCCACCGCGGGAAGCATACCTGTTACGCCGCTCTGGAAAAAGTCGTTTGTGGGACAAATCTATATATTGACCGAGGATTAGTTGCTACACGCTTTTACGAACGTTCTTGTTTAGCGAGACTTGTCACGCTAAATCATGCTGTGATGCCAATTATGAGTTCCTGCCGATGGCCGCCTTTACGTGAGGACAGTCTGCGGTCGAGTTTGCAAGCTCGACGGCGGCATGTGCCGGTACATGTCGCCGCCGTTACCGGGTCTACTCAAGATGACGCTTTGGATCGGCTGAAGGCTGGCGCAGAGCACGGATCCGTCTTTGTTGCGGAACACCAGTTGTCTGGGCGTGGGCGTTTGGGTCGTTCGTGGTTAACAACGCCTGGAAACCTGCTGTTTTCGCTCGTTGTTCGAAACGTGAATACTGATGGTGACCTTGCTGGGTTGCTAACCATCGCAGCCTCGGTTGGTGTTGCTCGAGCGATTGAACAATGTGTTGGCGTTGCGTTACTTATTAAATGGCCTAATGACTTAATGCTTGCTAACGCGAAGGTAGGAGGGGTACTGATATCAGTCCGACAGCCCCATGCAGTGATTGGGGTCGGTATTAATGTCGGGACAGCCCCCGGAATTGTTGCGGCTCAGCCAACGTCTGCGATCGCTGAATACGCTGACCAAGCTATTGATAGAACTGAGCTGTTGGCGTTTGTGATCGACGAGATTCTCAGTGCAGTAGAGGCCAAGGCAAGTCTCAAGACTGACTTGTTTAACGATTGGGTTGCCCGTTCAACTGTGCTGGGTCATGAGGTTGAGGTGAGCGGAACGGTGATTGACCGCGGACGTGTAGCAGGCTTTGATCGGGATGGCTCGTTGTTGCTGCAAACGGTTGATGGTGTGATGCGTAAGATTCGAAACGGTGATGTTTCCTTGCGCGGAGATACCTAGGTGAGGCAGCGGAAGCGACTGACTTGAGCAGAGTGTTGCGTTTGTACAGGGTGCTAATTTCTGGGGCCATCGCTCCTGGGCATAGTCCTGAAAATGCGTCTTCCGGGTTTCGTCGGGATTTTCTTGTGCAGCACGTCCTCACAGGAACTCTTCTTGCACTGACAGTAGCCGTGGCCGCTGGCCTCCGGTTGACTGGGATTGATTGGGATCAGGGCCATCACCTCCATCCGGACGAGCGATTTCTCAGCATCCTTTTGACCAACATTAGACCTGCTCCTGATCTGGGTACCTACTTTGATCCAACACTGTCGCCATTGAACCCGTTTAACCACGGGATTGATTTCTTCGTCTACGGAACGTTTCCCATATTTGTTGTTGAGCAGATCGCGGTGTTGCTGGGAAAAGACGGATACAACCACACGTATCTAGTAGGGCGGGTTATTTCGGCGATGTTCGACGTAGGAACTGTCCTTCTGGTTTTCGTGATCGGTCGGCGTTATCTAGGAGTCTGGCCCGGTCTAATTGCGGCCGCCCTGATGGCTTTTTCGGTGCATTCAATCCAGATTGCGCACTTCTTTGCCGTCGACACGTTTGCCACGTTTTTTGCGACTCTGACGATATGGTTCATGTGCCGATATGCGGATTTACGCCTTCCACGTGACCTGGGTCTTGCGGGCATCGCAACGGGGCTTGCGTTAGCCAGCAAGCTGAGTGCCGGGCTCTTACTGGTGCTGTTCGCTGCCTGGTGGATTCACGCTGGTGCTAGAGACGGCGTTTTTTGGGGTGGAAGGACGTCGCGAAGTCTGTGGGCGCTTCATCTAATTGTCTATGTGGTCTTCGCATCTTTAGCATTTCGGATTTTCCAACCGTATGCATTCGCGACGGGGTCTGTTCTTGATTGGAGAGTTTCCCCTGATTTTCTCAGCGCGCTTGTGCAGCAACAGGGGATTCAAGCGGGCTCGGTGGACTGGCCGCCCGGTATTCAGTGGGCGGCGACCGGTGCATGGATATATCCCCTCGAGCAAATGTTGCGTTGGGGTCTCGGGCCTATTTTCGGGGTCGTAGCGTTTGGAAGCGTGGCGCTTGCTGTAGGGCGTTGGTGGAGAACCGGCCGTCATGAGTTGGCCATTCCCCTGATTTGGGCTGCAATTAATGTTGTGATCTTTGGGGCCCTGGTTCTCAAGACCATGCGGTATTTCCATCCGATATACCCGGTGTTGGCTCTTGTTACAGCATGGGCCCTCGCCAGTCTGTGGCGGCGTCAATATTTTTCTGGGAACCGGTATCGACGTTACACGCAGCGATTGTGGCAGGTCGCAACTTTTGTGGTGGTCGCGGGTGCAGCGTTTTGGGCACTGGCTTTTGTTCAGATCTACGGTCGCGAACATTCAAGGGTCGCGGCCTCGCGGTTTGTCTATGACCATGTGGCTCCCGGCGCCTCAATTGCGGTGGAGCATTGGGATGATGCGCTGCCGCTAAACGTGTCTGGTCGCGGTCGAGACCAATATGTAATCCGAGAGTTAAGAGTCTTCGATCATGACACCGACGCAAAAAGGCGTCACTTTGTTGAAGTGTTGACGAACAGTGACTATGTGATTCTTTCAAGCCGTCGGGGATCAAGATCAATTCCACGGCTTCCCCAACGTTATCCGATGACCGCGAAGTATTACGCGGCACTATCTGATGGGTCTCTTGGTTTTGATGAACTAGCCCGATTCGACTCGTTTCCTTCGCTGGGACCCTTCAGTTTTGATGATCGGGCGGCGGAAGAAGCGTTCAGTGTTTACGACCATCCCACTGTTGTGGTCTACGAGCGTCGAGACAAGATCGGTGTTTTAGGCATGATCGGTGACCGACTGGCCTCTATGGATGTGCGGGGAGCGGTGCAGGTATTGCCTCGAGACGCTACAACCCGCCAGACCACCTTAACTGAAACAGAGCAGCGTTCCGTCGAGTCGATATCAGGGTGGCCTAGACAGTTGCTTGAACGACCACTCGGTACGATCCAGAGCATCGTGGTTTGGTTCCTTGCTACGTGGGTTATGGGCGTTCTCATCTGGCCGCTTCTTTGGTTAGCGTTGCACCACTTGCCTGATCGCGGTTATACGGTGGCCCGGGTTCTTGGGCCTGCTGGCGTTGTGATCCCGGCGTGGTGGTTATCAAGTCTGGGTGTTGCTCGATTCGATGTGCCGGCGATCGTGCTGGGAGCAAGTTTGGCAGCGGTTGTCTCGGTCATTGTGTTGTGGTTTAGAGGTCCCAAGTTCTGGCATTCCATTTCCACGTCCGCGCGGTTGCTTGTCGCGATTGAGTTATTGGCCGTCGCTGCTTTTGGCTTGATGCTGCTCATCCGTGCGAGCAATCCAGATCTTTGGCATCCGGTCTTTGGAGGCGAAAAACCAATGGACTACGCACATTTGAATGCTGTTATCCGAAGTGTTCAGTTTCCGCCGCATGACCCGTGGTACGCCGGGAGCAAGTTGAACTACTACTACTTTGGTCACGTGCCCACGGCCGCGCTAGTGAAAACGCTCGGTGTTCTTCCTTCGGTGGCTTACAACCTGGCGATTTCGTCAGCATTTTCGGCTGCCGCGATCGCGGTTTTCGCCGCGGCGTTATCTTTTTGGATTCATACAAAGAGGCCCTGGCGTGAGGCTGCGTTGGTTGGTGTGGTGGCGGTTGGTCTTGTGCTCCTAGCAGGAAACCTACAGATTTTGTTACAGGTCGTCTCGCTGGCGCAGCGGGAAGCTGGGATTTCTGGTGTAGCTGCAATGGAAATTCCTGGAGTTGTATTGGGTGGTCGGCTCGCGCAGGACTTTGATTTTTGGGCCCCGACACGTGTTATTGCCGGGACGGTAAACGAGTTTCCATGGTTCTCCTTTTTGTATGGCGATCTCCATCCTCACCTGATGAATTACGCCAACACGGGCGTGGTGCTGGTGGGTGTTGTCGGGCTTGTGGCCCTGGGTGAGCGCTCGCGGAGTGGTCGGCTTGTAGGTCGGACGTCTTGGATCATCGCGCTTGCTCCGGTTGTGCTGGTTTTAGCGATACACCGGGTGACTAATCCTTGGGACTTTCCGGCGTATGCCCTGATTACCGTTAGCGGTTTTG
>CAZFVB010000056.1:659-1983 GCA_964522375.1 uncultured Chloroflexota bacterium | reverse complement strand
TTCGAATATGGTTCTGGATGAACCTTCTCCAACTGCGACTATCTTGATATTTGTGGGCTCTCGGATGATCTTTTGGCCATTTCATGAGACCTATGTTGGCTATTACGGAGGTGTGGTTCCAACACCTGAGACAACGTCTGCCTCCAATTGGTTGTTGATCTTTGGGCTTCCGATCGCGGTACTCGTAACGCATGTCATGAACATACTTTTTGGTCGGCGGGTTGAACGTGCGATGCCTCTGATGCCTGCTGTCGAAAGGGTGTTGGTGACTATTTCGGTCGTAATGATTCTGTTTAGCCTTGTTGCCTTGGGTGATGGCTGGTCGGCCAGAATTCTTATGGTGGGTTTGGTGATGATGGGTGGTGTTGCCGCGTGGCGAGTTCGTGAGTCGCCACTGGACTTGGCGCCCGTCGCACTATTTCTGGCCGGCGTGCTACTTACGTCGATTCCAGAGTTTGTAGCAGTACGCGACGATATCGGGCGTCTCAACACGGTGTTCAAATTGTATTTGCAGGCGTGGACCCTGTTGGGGTTGGGCGCGGCGTTTGCTCTGCCATCGCTAGTTCGGTGTTTCACCGCGGGGGGTGCCACGCCGTTGATTTGGGCTCGCAGGTTGTGGGTTGGCGGGGTAGGGCTGTTGGTCGTGGCTGCAGTCCTGTATCCCGTGCTTTCGACGCCTCACAAGGTGGGCTTGCGGATACAACAAACGGATCGAACTCTCGATGGAGAAGCGTATCTCAGGGATGGTTTTATTATTGATCAGGGACATGAACCTTGTGAGGTCGGTGGTGAGCAGGCGTCCTCACCAGGTGTTCCTATTTCGCTAGACGCGGACCATCGAGCGATTGAATGGATTCGAACAAATGTGAATGGCTCGCCAACGCTAGCCGAAACTCCAACGACCATCTATCGCTGGGGAGGACGCATTTCTGCACATACGGGGCTGCCAACTTTGGTGGCGTGGGACTGGCATGCGAAGCAACAGCATTGGGGCAATGTGCACCAGGTCGAGGCTAGATTTGACGATACGTGCGAACTGTTTGCCACACTGGACCCATGGCGTGCCAGGACATTACTGTCCATGCTTAATGTGCGGTTGCTTTATGTTGGTGAACTGGAACGGGCGCTCTATGAGCCGGATGCGATCGAGAAATTTGAGCGTATGAGATCTATGGGTGTTCGATCGATTTATCGTGATGGTGACACTGTTATATACAGAATTGATGATGAATTCAGTCCACCGGTCGGTTGAGCTGACGCGCTGTATAAAGGGGGAGGTGATATGGCTACTCAATTTCTGAGCCGTGTAGTGTTGCAGCAGGTG
>CAZFVB010000056.1:0-649 GCA_964522375.1 uncultured Chloroflexota bacterium | reverse complement strand
GTGTTTTGGCCAATGTGCTGGAACAACTACCAGGTCGTCTGGCCAGTGTTTAGGAAGCTGCAACGAAGGTGTCTGGGTCGGATTTAGATCGGGTCAACGCTTTGGCCATTGATGAACTTCGTGAGCAGATGGCGACTACACGTGATCTTATGGATCAAATGTCTGTGTCACTCGCTGAATTGGAGCGCCGCAGCAGTTGGCGTCGGACCGCTGTAAACATCTTGACTGCTGTATTAGCGTACTTACTTGGACTAGGTACGGTTGTCGTTCTCATGGCAGTTAGCGGCTAATGTTCCGGGTTACCTCAAGCGGTTCTTCGATCTGTCACGATGTCTAGTACATCCAGCGCCAAATGCAGTAGTACGCCCAGTGCGGCCGGCCTCGCTCGTCTGATCAATAGGGCTAAGAGTCCAAGTCCAATAGCGGTCTCGATTCGGTGAAGAGGTCGGTCAACTTCGATGGGTCGACGCGGATCATCGGCCGCCAGGCCGGGCAGGTTGCCAGTAAGAGCAAAGACACACCCGTCGATGGGGTTACGAATGCCATATTTCTTTATGGCTCCCGGATAGTGGTCCAAGTCTATAAACACCGATCCCGCGACGAATGCCACAGACTCTTGGCGAGTAAAGGGCAGAAGCGAAGCTGCGAT
>CAZFVB010000055.1:0-10735 GCA_964522375.1 uncultured Chloroflexota bacterium | reverse complement strand
CCCTGCTCCTGCAAACTGAAGAGCCGCGGCTGCAACCATGAGCAATATCGGAAGCCGCGTAAAGGTGATCCTCCCCACAAGTCGTCTGAGCGGTCGAGCGAGTGTAAGCCCGGAGCCAACGGCGCGATAAACGAGCAGGACTGTGTACTGGATGAGCAGGTAATACAGGAACCATAGGTGAAAGAGCGTTAACCCCAATAGGGTGTCCGGTTGGCCGGTTTGCTCAGGGAGGGAACCATACTCGGTCGTCCATCCGTACACCCATACGGCCGGAACGATAGCCATCATGATCGGCCAGAAGATGATCAGAGGGACTGCAATGCGTTCGATCCTGTTTCTGATGAACGCTCGTGTCGTGCGACGTTCCAACAGAAGGTGGGCGAAAAATCCGGCCAGCAGGAAAAAAGTGGGCATTCGCCATACATGAATCGATTCATACACGACCCATAGGAATAGGGACTGCTCCTCATCGACGGGCCATAGTGGATTTCCTTTCGGAAAGAAATATGGGATGGATGCATGGATGACGATGCCGAGCAACATGGCAATCGCCCTGAGACCGTCAAGGCCGTGGTAACGCGGGGATGATTGATTCGTGGGGGGCGGTAGCGTGCTGGAGGACATAGCTATTTTGAAAATAGGACTTCCATGACGTCGCCGTCTTTAACTTCGTAGTCCCGACCCTCCTGGCGGACGACACCTTGCTTCTTAGCCTCTACCAGAGAGCCAGCGGTGTTGAGTTGGTCAAATGCGACAGTTTCTGCACGGATAAATCGCTTGGCAATGTCTGTGTGAATGGTGCCAGCAAAATCAATCGCACGTGACCCACTTGGGATGGACCACGCACGGGCTTCGTTTTCTCCCACGGTGTACACCGTGAGGTGCATCGCCGTTTGGGTGAGCGCCTGGCTCATGCGTGTCACGGGGGCTGAGGAGATGCCGAGATCATTCATGATGTCCTCGCGCTCACTATTCGCGAGTTCGGTGGCCTCAAGCTCAATGGCCGCACTCAACCCGACCACGGAATGGGTCGCCACATGGGTCTTTGCACTGCATGTCTCTTGCAGACTGGCCCACACCGGGACATCGTTGTCTGAGGTGTTCAGGATGAAACACAACGGTTTGAGGGTCATAAAGCCGAAGCTTCGGACTCGGTGCGATTCATTAGTCGACAATGTGAGTGCGTTGAGGGGGTGTCCTGACTCAAGGATGCTTCGGAGACGCAGGAATAACGATTGCTCGTCCTCGAGGGCCGATCTTTCGGCACGGGCTGCGCGCCTGAACTCTTCTTCGATTCGCACGCACCGGTTCTCCACCATTTCAAGGTCAGCAAGTATCAGCTCAGCAAAGGTCTCATCCAGACTCTGCACGATGCCTGCAGTGGAATCTGAATGGAGGAACAAGGGGAGTACGATAACGAGTAGGTCCAACGACTGGAGTGTGTTGATCCATTCGCTTTGCCGGCCTCCGCGGTCACCGAGTCCAACACCCTCGTAATCGATGAGTTCAAGCACAGTCCGTGTCATTTTTCGTGACCGGCCGATTTCGGCAAGGCGGTCGAGGCGGGCATCCATCGGACGTAGATGCGTGGCTCGCGCGGTGAAACGACCGGTGCCGTCGGCTTGGAACGCGTTCCCCTGGGCGAGGGTGTCGAACACCGATGTTCGGCCTGAGGCGCGTATGCCAAGTAATCCAGCCTTCAACACGTGGAGGGTTCCTAACCGGATGCGTAGTCTGTACGTGAAGATACTGGACCACGGTCATGGATGGGCTGATTTTGAGGCAGGGAGGCGATACGGATGAAACTGGCTGACTTGGAGTTGCGATCTTCGGACTATTGTCCGCGCCCGCCCGATGGACCGCTTTACCCTATTGGCGTCATTGGCTGTGGCGGGATTGTCAATCATTCCCACCTGGCCGCCTACCGAGATTTTGGATATGAGGTCGTGGCGTGTACCGATGTCGATCCAGACGCCGTCGCTGAAACGCAAGCGCGATGGGGTATTGCGGACGGTGACACCGATCCCAGCGTCGTTCTGGACAATCCAAAGGTTGCGGTTATTGACCTCGCTGTCCATGCCCATGTTCGACCCACGATATGGGAGGCGATCCTAGGCTCGGGTAAGCCCGTGTTGTCACAAAAGCCCTTTGCCATGACCTGGGATTCGGCGGTCTCCATGCAGCAGGCGGCGGCAAGGGCCAGCGTCCCCTTGATGATCAACCAGCAGGCCCGGTGGGCCCCCGCGCATGCCGCGATTAAACACCTCGTGGATCTCGGGGTATGCGGGCAGCTGTTTAGCGTGGTCCACATGCGTCGCTCATGGCAGGACCAGCCTGATAAGTGGTGGCGGGATCTTGTTAATTTCAACCTGATTGATCATGGGGTGCACTTCGTTGATCTTGTACGGCATTTCAGTCAGCGGACTCCGGATGCTGTAAGCACGACGACTGCCATGATGGATGGTCAAAACGCTGTGTCACCGCTCAGTCATAGTGTGGCGATGCACTTTGACAGCGGCGACTTTACGGCGGTCGACCACTTCAACAATATTGTCCAGAGCCCGGCCGCACGTTCCGAGGCCTGGTACATCGATGGTTCGGAGGGGTCGGTGATAGGCACCCCGGACTGGGTGGAGGTCACGCGACGTGATGAACCTGAGGCCGCGGTCCGTTTCCCTATTGAGGGGCAATGGTTTCCCGATGCCTTTGGTGGAAGCATGGGCGAGATGATGTCGGCAATCTCTGAGGATCGTGAACCGCTTACGTCGGGTCGAGACAACCTTGACTCGATTCGCATCGTCATGGCGTCGGTGCGGAGCAGTGAGGAAGGGCGCACCGTCCGGCTTGATGAGTTTCGTGAGGACGGGGCATAGAGCTGTCGAAACGAAGAGCTGCTGACTGGACGTGTATGACGACCCGCAGGCATACGGCACCAACGGTTCGTGCGATCTCTGGTACGGTGCCGATCAAATGACATCGTGAACTAAAGGGATGACAACGATGACGACCTATCGTGTGGGCCTGCTGGGCGTTGGTCCGCGTGGCTTATCTCAGGCCAGAGCGTACATGCTGCATCCGCGGATTGACCTTGTCGCGATGGCTGACATTGATGCGGACCGGTTGGCGGCGGCGGCGAACGAGTTCGGTCTGGAACGGACCTACCAGGATTATCACGAGATGCTGGATAAAGAGGCCTTGGACATTGTCAATATCCCGACGCGTACTGACCTGCACGCGCCGCTCACGCTCGGTGTGTTGGAGCATCGGCCCCCGAAGGCCATTGTGCTTGAAAAGCCGATGGCGACGAGCCTGGCGGATGCGGATGCCATGGTGAAATTGTCCGAGTCGACAGGGACTCGTCTTGCGGTGCATCACCAGATGAGAACGACGCCTACGTTCTCGGTTGCTGAGCGTCTTATTGAAGCTGGAGAGATTGGGCCTTTGACCTCGATCAAGATCCGTGGCAAGGGGTACTACGGTGGCTACGACATGCTCAACATTGGGACGCACTTATTGAACGCGACACGTCGGTATGTGGGTGAGGCCCGGTCCGTGGTCAGTCACTGTGAGACAGGCGGTCGACCCACGACGCCAGCAGATATTGTGGAGGGACCGTACGGCTTTGGGCTTATCGCGGGAGAAAACATCTCGGCGATTTATGAATTTGATGACGGGCTCCATGCGTTCGCTGAGTTTCATCGGCGAAGTGAGCCGAGCAGTGGATGGGTGCATGTCAAGATCTACGGCGAGGACGGTGCCCTCTGCTTGTATAACTCGCGCGAACTGTTCATTCGCCGGGGCCGCGACGAGGTTGTTGGCGATGTGCCCTGGGAGAGGTTTGAACTGGCCGATGCGGATCGCTATTTGCATGGGCATGATTACTACGAACATGCAGGCGGTGATCTTTGGATGGCAGAAGAAACGGTTCGGGTGCTTGATGAAGCACGTGAGCATGAGTGCAGTGGCCATGAAGGTCGAGCTGTCATGGAAATGATGGATGGGGCGTGGCTCTCACATTTCCGCGGGACACGGGTGGATTTTCCGCTTGAACGTGGTCACCATCCATTGCGAGATGCCCTGGCCTCGCAGGGGTTGCCTGACCCCGATCCTGAACGGTCAAAACTTCGCTACGGTGATTGGCTTCCTGGTGAGCTCGAACGGATTGGTGGCTAGATGATGAGGAGTTCGTGGTGCGTGTAGACGATCTTTCCGGAGCGACGGTTGCGTTAGCGGCGTCTGGTGGCCTGGATAGCTGCACGATTACTCGATGGCTTGTCGCGCATGGGGTTGAGGTGGTTTCCCTCACGGCGGACTTGGGACAGCCCGATGAGGATGATATTGGGGATGCAGCCGAGCGTATGCGTGTTTCCGGTGCGAGCGAAGCCGTGATTGTGGATGCTAGAGAGTCGCTGGCGCGTGCAGGGCTGGAGGTCTTGCAAGCACAGGCCTGCTACGAGGGGGGGTATTGGAACACAACGGGCATTGCGCGTTATGTGACCGTGGCTTGTCTTTTGCCAGAGCTTGCCTCCCGCGACATTCACGTGTTTGCTCATGGGGCTACGGGCCGAGGGAACGACCAGGTTCGGTTCCAGCTAGCGACGAACATGCTGGCTCCGACTATCAAGATGTACGCCCCATGGCGTGATCCAGGCTTTCTTGACCAATTCCCCGGCCGCCGAGAGATGATTGCCTACTGCGAGAAAGAGGCGATACCGATTCGGGCGACGGTCGATAAACCCTATTCCACCGATGCCAACCTCTTAGGGTTGACGCATGAAGCAGGCCGATTGGAGGAGCTCGGTACGCCAACGGAGTTTGTTGAGCCAGAGATGGGGGTGTACCCCAAGGACGCTCCGGCAGATGGACAGCAACTCGCGCTACGTTTTGAGGCTGGCGTGCCCGTGAGTGTTGACGGGGAACCCCTGACGCTGCTCGAGGTTTTTCAACGTATGAACACGCTTGCTGGTTCACATGGTGTCGGTGTTGGATTGCACACGGTTGAAAATCGCTTTGTTGGTGTTAAGTCGCGTGGCGTGTATGAAGCGCCGGCGATGACGCTGCTAGGGACAGCCTATGAGTTCCTTCTGCAACTGGTGCTGGATCGTCGAGCCCGGCCATTGTTTGACTCCATGTCGTCGGCCCTCGGCCGCCAAATTTATGAGGGGTATTGGTACGACTTAGCGAGCACCTCCTTGCGGGAGGCAATCGGGACGTTTACAAGAGTCGTTACAGGTACTGTGATCGTGGAGGTGCGTAGTGGCCACGTGCAATTTGTGGGCGCGGAGGATGTTCCTCATAGCCTCTATAGCGATGCTTCGAGCATGGAAGGTGTTGGTGAATTTGATCATGTGGACTCTGAGGGCTTCCTTGGTGTGCTTGGAGTCAGTGCTCGAGCGAGTCGCGCGGCAGGACAGACCTCCATTGAATAGCCGGTCGTGATAGGAGGAGTCCCATGAGCGTGCTGTTTGCGGCTGTCGTATTTGTTCTGGGTTTTCAGGCAGTCCGAGTTTTCACGACCCAGACCTTCTGGGTTTTGGGTGAGACGTCTGATCGGGTGATTCTCCTCCTGGTCGTCGTGGGCGTGTTCGCAGCCTGGAGTCTTGCCGGGCTCCTTGCGTTGGCGCTGGGCTTGCGCTGGGCGCGCTTCGCGTCGGTCCTCGTACTCTCTGGTGCAGCAGTCATCGGTCAACTGGTCGTTGACCCGATGGCAGATATCATTTTGGGCGCGGCGGGAACCATTGCTTTCGGATGGGTTCTTGCACTGTCGGTAGCCTCCTTGGGGCAGGCCGCTGGCTATGGTGCAGCAGTGGCCTTTGCGGTTGATGTGGCAATTCGGTCGATCTTTGTCACCATCGATGCTCCGTTTAGTTCGTCACCCCTGGCCGTGATCTTTGTTTTGACAATGGCCGTGCTGGTCCTGGTCGGCGGCCATGTCACGGCGTTGGAGCCAGGCAGGTTTTCAGGGCTTCGTAAGAGTTCGTCATTACTTGGCGTCGGCCCTGCCATGGTGGTCTTTATGGCCTATTCAGGAAACTTCGGCCAAGCGGCTGCCCCGGATGCGGTGGATCTTCGTGCGACTATGATCTGGGTCGCTGTGGGCGCCGTCGTGGGTTTGGCATGGGCGGGGTTGGCGGTGACCAGTGGACAGTTGGGTGCTCGGATGCACGTCATGATTGGTGCGGGGGCACTTGCCCTTGGGGCGATACTGGTTGGGTCAGTGCCAGGATTTAATGTTGTCGGTATAGCCGTCATCGGGTTAGGTCTTTCGGTGATCATGACGTCATTGTTTTCCTCAGACCAACAGGATGGAACGGCGGCCTGGACGATTTCCAGCCTCACGATCAGCGGCCTGATGTTCGTAGTCCTGTTGTTTGTGTTTTATTCCTTCTATGGCCCGACATGGGTGCTTCCGGCTGCGCTGATCGGCGTTGCCGTGCCAGCTCTTGGGGCAGAGCTTTTCCGACGTGATCGAGCATGGTCGGTGCGCTTTGCACCAAAACATCGGGGTCTTTCGGTTTGGCGAGTCGAGGTGCTTTGTTTTCTGCCTCCATTGCTTGTTGGTCTGATGTCCGCTCCGCCGGCCCCACAGCCTCTGACCGCGACATCGGCCGATGTTCGTGTCGTGACGTACAACATCCGGCAGGGATTTGGTGCGAGTAACCGATTTGATCTTGAGGCCGTTGCCCGTGAACTGGAACAGCACCCGGCGGAAATCGTTGCCCTCCAGGAAGTGGGCCGTGGCTGGGTGATTTCTGGAGCTGCTGATTCTCTGGCGTGGCTGTCGAAACGCTTGGACATGCCGGCTTATTTCGGTGCGAACGCTGGTGATCTTTGGGGGAATGCCGTGCTGACCTCGTTGCCGGTAGAGAAGGTGCAGAACACCCATTTCAATTTGAAAGGGCGTGTTCCTCGTGGGTTTCAGACCCTCAATCTTGAGGGTCTAGGGACCTCGGTCACCATCATTAATACGCATCTTGATCATGAGGATGATGGGGCCCCCACCCGAGCATCCCAGGTTGTGCGGATACTGGAATCATGGAACCAAGGGCCACGGACTCTTTTGGTTGGCGACATGAACGCTGAAGCCGGTACCGCGGTTATTCGGACGCTGGATAAGGCCGGGTATAGCGATAGTAATCCGGACGGTCCTATGACCTACCCTTCGGGTGGGCCAATTGAACGTATTGACTATATATTTTCGACGGCTGACCTGGTGTCTGCAGAGACACTTACTGGTGATTCCACCGCTTCCGATCACTTGTTGGTGTGGGCCCGGATACGACTTGCCTCCTGACCGCTCCTGTTTTGTGCTCGTCAGTGTTTGTCGTTGGGCTCGGACCATGCAGGGTCATGGGGATCCAGGTGTGCTGTGCACAGCTCGAGGTGCTCATTGAGAAGCATTCGTCCTGCCCGTTCTTCTGACGCTACCAGTTGTGGCCGATTAATTGCATATGCTGCTCGCCAATTGGCTGCCCCGATTTTCGGCGATGGCGATCCAGTTTTGGCTGAGCGTCGATTCTGTGGCCTATTTGAGTTGCCTGGGGGCCTGTGGAGCTTTGACTTGGCGGACGTTGCTATCGAGGATGAGACCGTCGTCGGTGTGATTGGGCACTATCCCAGACCCATTTCGGTAGGCCGAGAAATTCGTACGTTCCGTGCAGCGATCCAGGTGTATGGCGTGATCGGCACGGGCCTCCTGTTCTGGAGGCTTCGACACCTTGTAAGTGCTCGGCCATCCGATACGTCCCGTGCGTACTATGTGTCGAATCTGGCAGTGGCCACACATGCCAGGGGTCGGGGGATTGGGAGCGGCTTGATGCACCATGCCTATGAGGCTGCTCAAAGGGCTGGCGCTGAGACCGTCGGTTTAGAGGTCCTCATTGATAACACGGAGGCTATCCGCCTTTATGAGCGTCATGGTTACGTCGAACGAGGTCGGCGGCTGTCGAAGGGGTTGGAAGGGATGACAGGGTCGCCCGGGCTTCTCTACATGGAACGCAAGGTGTGTGCTGCGCCCTAGGATGCTTCGATAACTGCGTCCAAATACTTTCGGGATCGAGGTAGGACAAGGTTAGGGTCTTCAGAAAATCCAAATGCCTCTATTGACATAACTCCCATGTAGCCGGCAGTTTTTAGTGCGCGAATGATCGGGGAAAAATCAGTGTCGCCTTCTCCCGGCGCCTGCATGTTGGCATCGTTTACGTGGACATGCGCGAGCCACGGTAACGCCATGTCAAGGGCGCTTTCAAAGCTCCGTGATTCCCTGGCGATTTGCTTAACGTCCAGTACGAGTTTGACCGCTGGATGATTCATCCGTTGTATGACCGATATGCCCTCAACGGTGTCATTCATAAAATTCGTGAGGGAGGGGACAAGCGGTTCGAGGCATAGGGTGATGTCGAGATTCTGCGCGAGATTTGCCGCCGGCGTGAGTTCTGCGATGAACAGGTCCGTGGCCTCAGCGAAGGTGGCGTCGATGGGGGCGTGGCGTTGCCGCGGAGATCCCACGACAATCGTGCTGACGCCCATATGCGACCCGAGTCGAACAATCGCGACTAATTCATCGGCTGAACGTTGACGCAGATTTTCATCGCGGGTGACCAGGTTCAGGTGTGGTGCATGCTCGAAGAGCGAGTTCATGGCGACGAATTCCAGGCCCATCGCTCGAGCGACTTGGAGGATTTGGACTCGCATGGCCGGGTCAGCATCCATTACCGGCGTGCCCAGCGATCCCGGGATTACCTCGACAGCATCGAACCCTGCATCCGCCGCGAGTTCAAAGAAAGCCTCGAGCGGTCGATCGTCAAGTGTCTTGTTACATACGGCCAGACGCACGTTTAGCGATTGCGAATCTCGGCGAACTCCGGATATCCGTGCGCGCTACGGTGGTACTCATGATCGAAGTAGGTGGTGGTTTTGAAATACTCGTGACGTCCGTCAGTCGCCTCTCGCCTTATGGCCGTCAACAGTTGTTCCTGTTCAGCATCCGGCATAGGTTCGAAGTTTCTGGCAATTTCCAGATCCTGTTGGAGGTCATCGTCATTGACCATGCCGCATATCAACACTGAAATATGTTATGAAAGGGCGTAGCGCCTGAACTGTTCGGCGGTGACACATCCGACACCGACAAATTGTCCGTTTCCGCCCAGTGACTTCATGCCGAGGCACGCAATGCCCCGTGCATTCAGGAGTGGGAGGATTTCGCGGCCAAAGCTTCGGAAGGAGCTGTCAAACGGGCTGATGGGCATTTGGCAGGAATCCCATTCCATGTTCATGTCGAGCATGGCTCGAAGGATGTGGGGACTCTTATGTCCCGTAAATCCGATGTATCGGACCTTGCCTTGCTCGCGTGCTTCCAGGAGCGCCTCAATGGCCCCGCCGGCTTCAAAGATCCATTCCGGGTCATTGTCGTAATTCACTTCGTGTAACTGCCAGAGGTCAACATGGTCCACCTGAAGCCGCTGAAGACTTTCCTCAAGTTGTATGCGCGCAGTGTTTGCGTCGCGGGCGCAGACCTTTGTCATGAGAAAAACATCGTCGCGTCGTCCCTTAAGGGCCCGACCATACCGAGTCTCGGATGCCCCGTATCCGTAATCCCATGCGGTGTCCAGGAAGGTGATGCCCGAATCGATTGCGGCCTTAATTACGACTTCGGCTTCGGCGTCGGTGACTGAGGACCGTGAGAGATGCCCGCCTCCAAGACCGATCAGGGAAAACCTGTCGGGATGACGACCAAAACTACGGGTTGGCAGGGAGGTGTCACCTGGAGGCATGTCGAGGTCCTATGTCTGAACGAGCGACTTTCGATCGGATCATGACATGCAACATGTCGTTAGACCATTCCTTCGACTTCGAAGCCCCATAACGAATACACGCCTCCCTTGGTCAAGACTTCCGAGGCATAGTTCTCAGCGTTGTCGACCGGACGGTATCCAAGTTCGCTAACGGCGTTGGTGATGTCCCAGTACGCTCGGGCGTTTGCCGAGATGCCGTAATAGATCCCATATTTGATGTCGGGCGTGAGAATTGCCCGCTCAGTTAGGTTTACGAGGTCTCGATCGCTTAGCCAGGTCGACAGGATGCGGGGGCCCATTGTGAAATCCGTTGGCTTGGCCCGATATTCATAGCTGCCAATTCGCAACACGATGACTTCAAGTCCAAAGCGGTCCGAGAAATAGCGTCCGACGGTTTCCCCCCAGACCTTGGCTGCCCCATAGATGCCATCTGGCCTAGGCAGCGATTCGGCATCGCATCGATCGCCGACCATTTCATACCAGCCGGTGGCATGGTTAGAACTGGCGTAAATGAGGCGTCGGACGCCAGCCTTACGCGCGGCTTCGTACGCGTTCCATGCGCCAACAACATTCGGGCCCAAGTATTCGTCGAAGTTGTCGGTGTTGTGGTTGGATTTGGCGTGCATGTGGACCACGACGTCTTGGCCGGCAAAGGCCTCGGCGACCGCGTCCACATTGTCAAAGTCCAACTGAATGAATCGTGGGTCGTCATTAGGGCTTCGGGAGGTGCCTGTGAGGGTGAATCGATCGTCCAAATCCTCCATTAGCGTCTGGCCAATCTTTCCAGTCGCTCCAGTCACCATTACGTTTATGGGGTCAGGCACTTTCACGTCTTTCTGTTTGGTGAGTACAAGTCTCCGTTGATCCGAGATCGAAGCATACCGGTATCGGCCCCAAGAGGCACCCATCCCGGAGGTGGGCCAGACCCGGGTTCGTGAGGT
>CAZFVB010000054.1:0-10797 GCA_964522375.1 uncultured Chloroflexota bacterium | reverse complement strand
ACAGAAGCTCCTGTTGACGGCCATGACCCATGCGTCGGCGGTCCCGGGATTTGGAGGGTCTACAGGATCCTGGTGTGTCACCCCATCGAAAATTCTGGATTGTGACGGGGTAGCCACACGACTACGATTGATGTCAGATCGTTAGTCACAGGCCTCGGGATTGAAAGGTGCAACATGCCTACGTATGTGATGTTAATGAAGATGGAATCAGGTGGAGCTGGAGTCGACGATGAGCCGATTACCGAAGCAATTGCGGAAGGGGCTCCTGAGTCACACAAGATGATTGAGTCTTTCGGAGGAAAAGTGAAAGGGCTTTACATGACGATGGGCCAGTACGATTTCCTAGCGATCATGGAATTTCCTGACGATGAATCGTGTGCTCGGGCTGCGTTGAAATCCAGGGAATTTGGTGGCAGTACCGAAACGATGCGTGCATTTCCTGAGAGCGAGTGGCCAGCCATTGCGCAGGGCGCATAGCAAGGTAGCGTTTTATACACATGTAAGGAGTGAGAGCGTTGGCTGACTCACGTAACCCGATAGGTGTGATTGGCGCTGGGCTGATGGGCCATGGCATCGCGCAGGTGTTTGCGATCGCGGACCATCCGGTTGTCCTTATAGATGCCCAGCCGGCTGCGTTTGAGGCTGCAGAGCGAAAGATCACGCGCAATCTCGAACTCATGGCTGAGTACGGCCTGCGATCTTCATCAGATCCCGGTCCTGTGCTTGATCGTATTCGGTTTTCCACGGACATTGCCGCTCTCTCGGATCGTTCGCTGATCATCGAGGCGGTGACGGAAAAGCTGGACGTCAAGCGGGCTTTGTATAGCGAACTGGCTCCGCATTTGGCTGGTGAAACTGTTGTGGCTTCTAATACGTCCAGTATTCCAATTCGTGACATGGCGTCAGCCACTGGTCGTCCGGATCGGTTCACGACGACGCATTTCTTTCGGCCGGCGTATCTATGCCCGATGGTTGAGGTGACCAAGGGCGAGTCGACCAGTGAGTCAACCGTGGTCACGGTTGTGGATTTACTGCGTGGAGCGGGACTACGGCCGGTTCGTATTAATGTCGACTTGCCGGGACAGGTCGCCAATCGTCTTCGACAGGCACTCTTTCGGGAAGCAATTGACCTGGTGGATCGGGGTGTGATCTCGGCTGAGGATATTGATGAACTCACCGCGTTTTCCTTTTCGCCGCGGATGCCCCTGATGGGGGTAATTCGTGATCGTGATCTGGCCGGGCTTGATATCGCGCTGAGTGGAACCGAGTCGGTCTGGCCTGATCTTTCAAACGCAGAGCGTGGTCCTGATGTCCTTCGTGACCTGGTGGAAGGCGGGCACTACGGGCTGAAGACCGGACGTGGATTTTACGATTGGACGGATGTGGACTTTGGGTCGGAATGGGAACGTCTGGAGCGCCAGCAATTGGAGGTCTATGCGGCGTTGCGTCGGATAGGGGCATGGCCGGAATAATCAGCGCTCACAATCGCCATCAGCTCTGGCGCTAGGTATCCTTCATCAAACTCTCTGGGAGGAAATTTATGCATCTGGCGCGATACAGCATTAATGGACAGGTTCATCATGGCATTGTCGAAGGTGACCAGATCGCTGAGATCTCTGGTGACTTTTTTGGTGACCTTTCTCGAACCGGTAATTCAGTAGCCTTGGCTGATGTACAGCTATTGGCTCCGACGATGCCGTCGAAGATCTTGAACATTGCTGGAAATTATCTGAGTCACATGGGTGATACCCCGCCGTTTACTCGGCCGCAGCCGTTCTTGGCGCCTCCTTCGTCCGTGTTGGAACCCGGGGGGACAATCGCGAGGCTCGAAGGCTGAACCAATCTTCACTACGAGGGAGAAATGGCCGTGATTATTGGTAAGCAATGTAAGCGTATGTCGGAAGCCGAGGTGAAGGATTACGTCCTAGGTGTCTGCTGCGCGAACGATATCAGCGAGCGCGAGTGGCAGAACGGCGCGACCACAAACGACGGTGATGTTCAGTGGTGGCGTGGTAAAGGTGCCGACACCTACTCACCGTTCGGCCCTTGGATTACGACGGGGCTGGATTACAACAACCTCGAGTTAATCACTCGCGTGAATGGCGAGCAGGTCCAGCACACGAATACGAGTGAATTGATCTTTGGTGTGGATGCGCTCATCAGTTTCATTTCGCAGAGCATGACGCTTGAACCGGGTGATGCCGTCTTTACAGGCACGTCGGGACAAACCGAAGCCATGAACAGCGGGGACATCACTGAGGTTGAGCTGGAAGGTAACGGCATTCTTTCGAATCCGGTTGGTTTTCCAGCGTAACGACAATACGGGTACAGGGGCGGCTGCGGACATCTGTTCCGGAGTCGGTGGCCATTGTGCTGAGCACAGGCCGTGATCTCGGCCTCAGCCGCTCCTGCGTCCCGAGTCCGTCTCGGGATGCGATGGACGGCGTCACTATGTGACGCGTGTTCTACGTACCGTCGTGTGGTGGCTGGACCGTGCCGGATTTAATGCTTGCGCGGCTTGGTTGGTCTAGTTGAGTTGGTGCTCCAGTGCTTCGCCACGTTCGAGCCGTTCAATGTTTCCACGCACGACGCGTGCCGTGCCTCGTAGGAAGAGGTCGCATGACGACGCACAATGCGGCGTGGTGAACACTTCTTTCTTAAAGACCGGATGTGTCGGGTCAACGGGCTCATCCCAGAACACGTCAAGACCTGCGGAAGCCAGGTGGCCTCTGCTTAGTGCGGCCATTAACGCGTCTTCGTTCACGACAGGTCCTCGAGCTACGTTTACGAGCACGGATCCTCGGGGCATTGCTTCAATAACTTCTGTGGTGATCAGGTTTGTGGTTTCCTCGGTAAGTGGGACGGCGACAACGACGAACCCGCAATCGCGGACAGCCTCTCGGAGTTGATTGCTGGGATAGATTCGTTCCATCCCAAGCTCCTTGGCTAGGCCGTCATCTGGCGTGCGTTTTACGCCGACTACGTCACAATCGAATGCCTGCAGTAACCGGGCTAGCGCTGATCCAATGCCGCCTACGCCGATGATGCATACCCGGGCCTCGAATACGGAGGCCCCAAACGGTGTTTGGATTGATTGCTTGGCCAAGGCCTGCTGGAGGGTTGCGAATCTTCGTCCGGCGCCGATCATGTGAAACAACGCGAATTCGGCCACAGCCTTTGCTAGATCTGACGGGCCAGATGGGACGTTTGCTACAGGTATTCCCAGGGCTGCTGCGCCTTCAAGATCGACGGCGTCAACTCCGGCTCCAAATTGTTGAATGAGCTGGAGATTTGTTGCTTGCTGTAGTTCAACAGCCGCAATTGGATTCCTGGCTGGGATCAATACATTGGCTCGTGCAATTTCGTCCGGCAATTGGTCTGGTTCTGCGGTCACGATGTCATGGTCAGGCAGTGCTGTGTTCAACGCATCGCGTATCGGTGTCATCCAATCGGTCATGAGCAAGATACGCATTGCAGACTCCCGGAGGGGAACTCGTAGATGTCGAGCTACGAACGACGAGGGTCTAGCTTAGAAGGTTAAGGGCATATCCACACGGTTCCTCGTGACACAATGCTCTGGTTCCCGGCGTTTGCTTGGGGCTGGAGGCAGGTTGTATGGCAGGGCTCAAGGGTCGAGTGGCAGTGGTAACGGGTGGTGGAACAGGTATTGGGGCCGGCATTGTGCGGCGTTTGGGCGCGGATGGTTGTCGGCTGGTCGTTTCGGCTTCACAGAGTATGGCTGGGGCTGATCAGCTTCGTGATGAACTTAGAACTAATGGTGTGGAGATCGAAACGGTCCGTGCGGATCTTCGAGATCCGGACGCGGCTCGTGCTGTTGTGGCGACGGCCGTGGAGACGTATGGCCGCTTGGATATCTTGGTGAACAACGCGGGCTTTACCCTCGATGAAGCGTTTCTTTCGGGAACTACCGAACGATGGCAGGACGTGTTCAATATCAATTTGATGTCGATGCTGGCCGGCAGCCAAGACGCTGCCCGGCATATGGTTGAGCAGGGGTCGGGGCGCATCATCAACATTAGTTCGGTGCACGGCATGGTCCATATGCCCGGTCATGTCATTTATGGGGCGACCAAGGGTGGGATTAATGGCTTTACGAGGGCGCTGGCCATTGAACTCGCGCCGCATGGTGTCACGTGCAACGTCATTGCCCCGGGCGCGATTCAGGTTGATCGATACGCATCGCAAAACCTGGATCCGGATGTGATCGGGGCTGCCATACCGATGGGACGGGTGGGCCAGCCGTCCGAGATTGCTGCGGCTGTCGCATATCTCGCGTCAGACGAAGCGGCCTATGTCAGTGGGGAGATCCTCTACGTGGATGGTGCCCTAACTTCACGCATGGCGCTGGATGTTCGGGTGGAGTCGGGACCTGATGCTGTCTAGCCGGCAGCCACCACTTTGAGGGCCTCGTCGATAATCTCGAGCGTCCGGTCCACATCCTCGTCGGTGTGAGCGATCGAAATGTAGAACTTTTCGTTCGGGACAATCAGGATGCCACGCTTGACGCATTCGACGGCGAACGTGGATCCCATCGCCTTGTCGTTCTCTAGGAGGTCGACCCAGGTTTTCGGTTGGCTGTTCTCCATGAATCGCACGCCGAAGACCATGTCTTCACCAAGCGCCTGTACTGGAAGTCCATGGCGTCGTCCCGCTTCTTCGATTCCCGATCGCAATCGGGATCCAATGCGATGGAGTTGGTCGTACACACCAGGGGCACTGAGAAGTTCCATGGCGGCCAGCGCAGCGGTCGATCCGATAGGGTTTCCATTAAAGGTGCCGCTCGCCCAGGCAATCGATTGCGGTGGCCGACTCACATTGCCAAAGGCATCCATGACTTCCTTACGTCCGGCGATAACTGCAAGTGGATAGCCTCCGGCCATGGCCTTTCCATAGCACGCGAGATCAGGCACGACGCCATAGGCTTCTTGGGCCCCGCCCCATGCCAGTCGGAATCCCGTCACAATCTCATCAAAGATCAGCACGATGCCGTGGCGGGTGCATGCATCGCGTACCGCTTGTAAAAACCCCGGTTCGGGTTTTAGTACGCGCTGGAGTGGTTCGACAATGACGGCTCCAAGTTCGCTGGCATGCTGGTCAATCACGTGTTCCGCAAACGCCGCGTCGTTGAATGGAGCGACGAGGACCTCGTCCCCGAGGACATCCGGGACTCCCAGGGAGTCGCTTTCGGCGTGTGGATAGTCGCTGGCGTGTGAGGGCACCGTGCCGAACATCGCGTAGTCATTTGTCCCATGCCATCCGCCTTCAAATTTCAAGATCTTTGATCGGCCGGCGAACGCACGACCGGCTCTGAGCGACAGGAAGGTGGCGTCCGACCCGGTGCTTACATATCGGATTTCCTCTGCGCATGGGACGGCTTCGATCATCTGTTCGGCTAATCGGATGGCGGGTTCGTTAAGAAAGTAAAACGTGGTGCCCTGCCGCATTTGGTGTTCGACGGCTTCAATCACACGTGGGTGGCAGTGCCCGACCAACATTGGTCCTGACCCCATAAGAAAATCGATATATTCGCGACCGTCAACGCTGATTAACCTGCTTCCACGGCCTTCCCTGATAACAACGTCGGCCTCACGCGGCAGCATGAGGAATCCCAGGGCTCCTCCGTTAAGAACATTGCCGGCAAGATCAAGAAGCTCTGCTTCTGTGGCCGAGGTCTGGCCAATGTTCTGTGGGTCTGCCACTGATCTTCTACCTGTTTGAATGTAGCGACCAACGGTCGCACGTGTTGCCGCATACTACATGTGAATGTCATGAGGAGACTAAGCGTGTGCGTAGTGGAGATGATATGGATGTCGTAAACAATCCGTCCGCAGCATCTGTGCTGCGACTCGGCTTAATCGGCGCGGGTGGCTTTGGAACCTATACGACCGAACTCCTCGACCGACAGCCAGAGATCGAGTTGGTTGGCGTGGCTGATGTTGTACCTGAGTTGGCGGAACGCTTGGGGGTAGCTCGCGGTGTTCCGCACTGGTCGAGCCATCAGGCGTTGCTTGAGGAGTGTGACTGTGACGCGGTGGCTGTTGTGACCACCCACGCTACCCATCGCGACATTGTGGTGGCTGCTGCCCAGGCCGGACGCCATGTGTTTTGTGAGAAAACCATGGCGATCACTGTTGCAGATTGTTACGAGATGCAGGAAGCGGCCGACGCGAATGGCATCAAGCTTATGGTCGGGCATAAACGTCGCTTTCGACCGGCGGCGACCGCGCTCAAACACGCGTTGGCTGACGAAGGGCTAGGACGCCCGTTGGCGGTGAACGTGCGAGGATTTTTTGGCCGTCGAATAACCGGGTTTTGGAGTCGTCGGGATGACTGTGGCGGGCTCCTGTATTGGGCTGGTGTTCATGATGTGGACACCCTGCGCTACCTGTTTGGTGAGGTGGATTCCGTTTATGCGGTGATTGGACCGAAGGTGCATCCGGAGGTGTCTGATCAAGAAGATGCCATCTCCGTAGCCTTGACATTTGCAAACGGCATGGTGGGTTCCTTGCAGGTGTCCACGTATTTCCCAATGGCGAACTATCACACGGCCTTTGGGTTTGACATTGTTTGTGAGCACGGTGGCATCGCCTATGATCCTCAACGATTGACCATCACCTCCCAGCGGGAAGATCAGGACGTTGAGGAGGTCCAGCTTGCGCATAACGAGGCGGATGAGGCGTATGACCACGAATGGTCAAGCTTCGCTGGATGGGTGCTTCGTGACGAAGCGCCCGTACTGACCGGTGAGGATGGTCTCCGGTGCGTGGAAATTCTTCAGGCGGCGTATCTAAGTGCCCAGTTGGGTGCCCGGGTGAATTTGCCGCTGGCTCGCGACGAACGCCGTCCGTTTGATGAGGGCTAGCGTCTAATGCGGGTGGCGTGTGTGCAGGTGGCGCTTGTGGATGGTGAGATCGAGGCTAATCGCGATCGCGTACTTCGGATGACGGACCAGGCC
Source organism: uncultured Chloroflexota bacterium (assembly GCA_964522375.1). Lineage (GTDB taxonomy): Bacteria > Chloroflexota > UBA11872 > UBA11872 > UBA11872 > UBA11872. Next base: position 3,821 of record CAZFVB010000054.1, on the reverse strand, counting down.
CTATGGGAGCGTCCTGACCTCGTCGTGCTCCCAGAGCTTGCGACGTCGTGTTATTCAACGGAGGACTACGCATTGGTGGCGGAGCCGTGTGATGGCCCGACGGTTGAGGCGCTTGCGACATTGGCTGCAGCTACAGGCGCATCGATCCTTGTCGGTTTGGTGATTTTGAATTCTGAAGGCCGCCCGCAGAACGCGTCGTACCTGATTGGTCCGGCAGGCGTGATCGGGACCTATGCCAAGACGCATCTCTGTGTGAATGAGGCGGCCCATGTTGATGAATCCACAGCGTTTGCCCCTGGACAGACCCTCGGCTTGCTTGATGTAGCAGATGTGCGACTGGGCGTGATGATTTGTTACGACGGTCATCATGGAGAGTTACCGGTCACCCTTGTCAATCAAGGCGCCGAGCTTCTGGTCTGGCTGAATAATCGGATGTACATGGCCCCATGGGAGCCGGCAGCGCTCGCGTTGTTTAACAGGATTCCTGTGGCGGCTGTCAATCGGGTTGGTCTGGCCGCCCCGCAACCTGAAGGCGAGCCTCCACGTATTTACAGAGGAGTGTCGGCGCTGGTTGATCATGAAGGCCAGCCGATCGCGACTGCTGTAGGTGATGAGGAAGCGGTGGTGGTAGGTGACGTTGATGTTGAGGCAGGTCGGGTTCGTCGGGCGAGTCATGTGCTCAATACCCAGCAGAGTCGACGGCCGGATTTATACATCTCGGACTAGTTTCCTCTGACGTTGTTTGGTTGACGGCGTGTTGGTGGGCCACGTAACGTGCGGGCAGCGCGCCATCCAGTTCTGATCATTGGGTTGGCGCGATTAGTTTGATGCCCCGGGGGCCATGCGGTTAGTGGTCCGCTTTATTTATCCTTGATCTGGAGGGACGATGGCGGTTGCAGAGGTTGCAGATGCTTCTGAGGTTGCGGTAGCACGACCGTCTCGGAGCGGATGGGCTATGGCGCGACGTCGCCTGGTACGCAATCGTGCGGCCATGGCGGGATTGATCGTGCTTGTAATTATTGGGCTCATGGCCGTTTTCGCCGACGTGATTGCGATTGAGCCGGTTAACACCTTTGACATTCCTGCCGCAGGTATACCGCCATTTACTGAAGGCCATCTTCTAGGTACAGACGACATCGGGCGTGACGTCTTTAGCCGCATCGTGCGTGGTTCGCGTATCTCGTTGACGATTGGGTTTTCTGCCGTAACCATTTCGATGGTGATTGGAAGCCTGCTCGGATTAGTTGCGGGCTATTTTGGGCGCTGGCCTGACATGGTGATCAGTCGGATCCTTGATGTCATGCTGGCATTTCCAGGCTTGCTCTTGGCCCTGACTGTGGTGGCCTCGCTAGGCCCTGGGCTACGCAACGCGATGATTGCCCTGGGTGTGGCGGGGGTTCCGTTCTATGCCCGAGTTGTTCGAGGTACAACCCTGGCCGCTCGTGATCAGGTCTATGTACGTGCGGCTCGCGCGATTGGTATGTCCGACCGCCGTATCATGCTGCGCCACATTCTGCCCAACGTGGTGAGTCCGATCTTGATCATGGCGACGATGGGGCTTGGTGGTGCGATTCTGGCTTCTGCTGGGCTGAGCTTTCTAGGGCTGGGTGCGGAAGCTCCCTCACCAGAGTGGGGATTGGAGCTTGCGAAGAGTAAACATCTGCTCCGAAGCTACTGGTGGATTTCAACATTTAATGGAGTTGCGATCGCGATTACCGTGCTATCCATCAATTTGTTTGGCGATGGTTTGCGAGAAGCGCTCGACCCACAGGCGAGTGCGTGGGCAGAATAGACATTCACGTTTGCGGATATTTGACGCAAAGCCACTTTTTATAGGGTTTTGCGTTCACACAAGTTCCACGACTGACAGTACTGCAGTTGTGGGAAAGGGGAGGGAAGCGTATATGGCACATGGACCCCGCGTAACGCGGCGGCGTGTTCTGCGAACCGGTTCTGTTGCACTAGCCACGGGTGTTGGTGCGGCGGCTCTGGCAGCGTGTGGCGAGACTAAGATCGTCACCAAGGAAGTTCCTGTCGAGAAGACAATTGTCAAGGAAGTTCCTGTCGAGAAGATCGTAAAGCAGACACAGATTAAAGAAGTTCCGGTTGAGAAGATTGTCACCCGGAACGTGGTTAAGACGGTCGAAAAGATCGTCCAGCAAAGAGTTGTCGTCGAAAAGATCGTCGAAAAGATGGTCGAAGCGGTTGCCGAACGGGCACCTGGTATCGACATTTACAACCTTGATACGTCCGTTGCAATTGACGGAAAGCCTTGGAACCCCCAGAAGGGTGGCGAGGTTAGCTACTTCACATTCGGTAACCCAACTGGGTTTGACCCGGCCACGTGGGGTGGACGTACAGCTGAGCCAGCTAATGCCATCTTTGAGTTGTTGTACAACTATGGGCCTGGCAATGCGTTTTATCCGGGCCTAGCCTCGGATATGCCGGAAGTGTCGGACGACAAGTTGTCGTGGAACGTGCCGTTGCGAAAAGACGTGCAGTTCCAGGACGGCGAACCGTTCAATGCTGACGCAGTCATCTTTAACTTCGACCGATTTCTCGACGAAGAACTACCCCGAGGACATGTCGTTCGCGACATCTCAGGTATTTCAAGCGTTGAAAAGGTGGATGACTACACGGTTAAATTCAATACAGCTCAACCCCAAGCTTTCTTCGTCAAGATGCTGGGTCACCAGCACGCGGTGTTTGCTTCACCAAAGGCGATCAAGGAAAAGGGTGAGGACTTCAACCGAGACCCTGTGGGGACGGGACCGTGGAAGCTCAGCAAGTGGGAAGATGATGTCAAGCTGATCTTCGATCGGAATGAGGATTACAACTGGGGTCCGTCGTACCTGCCAAATCAAGGTGCGCCGTATCCGGACAACCTCCGCGTGCAGATTTTCGGTTACGACATGACGGTTAACGCACAGGCTTTCGAGGCCGGTGAAGTTGACATCTTGTTGAACTGGTCGTTTGCAGATTACAAGCGGGTGTCTGAGAACCCGGCCTTTCACGTGATCGGTTATGCCGCTCCCGGTATGGGTCAGTACTTGCCGTTGAACACGCAACTTTGGCCATTGGATGATCTGGTGGTCCGGAAGGCGTTGATGTTCGGTGTCGATCGTCGAACCGTCACGGTACGGGCGAACGGTGGAACCGCGGCGACCAATATCAGCAACTTGTTGGTACCTGGCACGATCGGTCGTAATGCTGAAGCTTCCAAGCTCTACAGCTACGACGTTGGCAAGGCGAACAAGCTCCTTGACGACGGCGGTTACGCCACGAAGAACGATGACGGGTATCGACTCGCGCCTGATGGCAGGGTTCTTGAGATCGTGTATCCAGATCGTGGTGATCCGGTGGTCGAATTGTTCAAGCTTGATGTTGAGAAGAATCTCTCTATCAAGGTTGCGACGCCGAAGATGGATGGTGCGACATTCCGTTCTGCACAGCAGGATGGGAAGTACCACACGGTCTGGATTGGCGTCGGTGGGCCTACCGGTGATGTGATGTATGACCGGTTCCAAACCTCCCACTATGGTGCGCCCGGTCGTGCGTACTCGTTCTTCGAGTACGACGGTGTGCCGGCAACCAAGTCGCCGGATGCCAAGATCGATAAGCTGCTGGACGGGGCTCGTGCAGCCTTTGATGTCGCTGAGCAGCAAAAGATCTGGGAAGAGGCTGAGCTCTACCTCATGGAGAACGCCGTTGCAGTTCCGTTGGTCCACGACTACTTGCCGTGGCTAACGAACCCGGCTCGTGTTGGTGGAGAACTGTTCCTTGGTATTGACTACTTGCCGAATTACGCGCAGTGGTACAGC
>CAZFVB010000053.1:0-10816 GCA_964522375.1 uncultured Chloroflexota bacterium | reverse complement strand
CCGGAAAAACGAGCATGTCGCTTTCCTGAATCTGCTGAAAACCTCGCACACTTGAACCGTCGAACCCGAGCCCATCCTCAAAAATGGAATCCTCAAGTTTGTCGATCGGCATGGAAAAATGCTGCCAGGTCCCAGGAAGATCAGTAAACCGGACATCGAAAATCCGACAGTCCGCGTCACGCGCCTTGCGCATTACGCTCTGAATCAGGTCATCCCGTGAGGCTTCAGACATCACTACGCCGCTCCTAGCATCATGGACCCGGCATCCAAGATCGCCGGACCACCAACTCAATCACGTACCCTAGGCACCTTCGCCATCAGGACAGACTGTGGAAATCTCCGCACTCCAACGTTGGAGCGTAGTCACCGACTTGCATCGCCGGCGGACCCGGATTGTAGGAGCGCCCCCGATTATTGTCTACGGTGGCTATCCCGTGGCCAACAAGCCATCATAGGACTACGCTTAGGAATGGTTGTATACGTGAGGTTGCTCTGAACTTCTGGGAGTCTTGGACGCGCCACAGTCCTCTTGCACTCAGCCTGAGTGTAATCGGATCCCTCTCTATACCAATTGTTGGCATCCTCCTTCTGCGGTTCCTTTTATCAGACCCCGGCAACGATATCCCTGTTGGACCGCCGCCAGTACCGACACCGCTCACAACAAGCCAACCACAGCCCATAGAAACCGAACGCCTACCCGCCGTATCTCCAACGGCACGAACGTCTGCCCCAGAATCATCGCCTCCACCAAGCCCTATAGCTGCACCGGTCACTCAAGGCGAGGTTAATGCGACCGACGGATTGAATGTCCGCATCGAACCGAGCTCGCAAGCACTGGTCAAAAAAATATTGCCCTTCGGTGAGCTCGTGAAGTTGAGTGGAAAAACGCGCTTGTCTGAAGGTTTAGACTGGGTCCAATTGGCTGATGGTGGATGGGTACAGGACCAATACCTAGACCCCAGATAAACCGGGCCCACACTCAACTTTCCCCTAAATCTCATCCTTTTGCAGTTCGACATCCTTAACGTCCGTTACAAACATGTGGCCGGGCGCATGCGTGATCATAAGCTCAGGTTTTGATGCTTGTGCGACCGCCTGTGGCGTCACCCCGCACCCCCAAAACACCGGAACCTCGCCTAATTGTATTTCTACCGCATCGCCCCAGTCCGGCTTGTTCAAACTGGCTATGCCAATAGCTGCTGGATCCCCCACGTGGATAGGAGCACCGTGAACACGCGCATACTGCGCGGTTAGATCACGAACCTCGGCCACTCGAGTTTTTGCAATCGGCCGCATACTCACAACCATGGGGCCCTCCAATGAACCCACTGGCGTGCAGGCCAGCGACGTCCGATACATTGGGACATTGACACCCTGCTTCTGATGACGCAGCTCAAATCCTGCCTGCGCCATGGCCGCCTCAAACGTGAAACTACAGCCGATCAGAAATCCTGCTAAGTCAGAGGTGTCTTCGTGACTCACATCGACCGGTTTGTCAGAATCCGGGAGGCCATTTCGATACACCATGTACCGTGCTGCATCCGTACGAATGTCTGAGCCAGGCGCAAAAATCACCGGCTCAAACACCCCAACCGGCGTACGTTCGAGTAATGGGCACGGAATAGGATTCAAATCACAAAACAGTTGAAAATCGTCAGCGAGAGAAGATGGAACCATCACTAGATTCGCCTGCACATACCCATCAGCCATACCAGCCGTTGGACTGTTAATACGACTTGATCGGCAAGCTGATCTGACCTGGCTTCCTGTAGCAGCAGCCCAACCCTCAGTCATACCGAATGATTTTCGATGTCTTGTGTGTACGATTTTCGAACCGTCGTGAGTTGGGCAATAACTCGACCTGTTCGGTCTTCCGAAAAGGTATCTACGGTCATCTCGGAACGACCGGTGATACCGTCAACAGCACCTGCTTCGTGAATTTCCATCATCCACCGACGATCATCAGCGTGATTCGGAGCCAAAGCCTGTTTAGTCAGTATCTCTAGGGCAGTCACCAACCCATATGCTCCCCAGTTGCTCACAGATGCCAACAGCAAATGTGTGGCACTCGTCACACATGGCGTCCGCGAGATCCCACGATCCCTTAAGAAACCAGCAATCGTCCCCATCCCGAGCTCGTTACCACCATCGCCAATGGCAATACTCAGCGGAGCATCAAACAGTCCATCAAGAGGAACAGTACGGTGATCAAGATCTTCGCCACGAAGATTCGTCAATCGTCCGTCATTCGTGAGACCAGGTCTTTCGATGGCAATTACCACGTCCGGCCTGACTCGTTTTAGCAGCCCCGCTGTAGCACTTTTCGCATCTACTTTTTCAGAAACATCCAGTTGTTCGATCTCTCCAAATTGACCCAACACCGCAGCAACAACTGGGCATGTGACTGGATCAACCACCGTTACAACTTTCCATCCCAATGTCTGTAAAGCACGTCCGATCGCAGCCGCGCCTGGTGGCCCATCGGTCTCCGCAGTACCTCCAACCGGAAATCCGGTCGTCAGCACGGCGACACCAGGATCCTGTTTAAGCAAAGCCCGAGCCGCACGCAGGTACGCGTCAGCCGGGACCCGGCGCATCGCTACACGCATCCCGCGGTAGTCAAACGGGAACACGGCTTCAGCGATGTCAGCCGCAGCCTTCTGTAGAGGTTCTTGGTAATGCCGCATAAGCGCTGAGTTTTACAGCGGCGGATAAGGACCGCCATGATACGCATTAAACAACGAGCAACGCCTCCGTTTAGCATTATTCATGAATAGCATTCCACCCCCAGTCGAAGTAGCTGACCGCATATGGGTCGGAGGAAAACCTGACGCGGTCGCAATCGAAACAATACATACGCTCGGCATCACACATGTATTAAACGTGAGTTCCGAACCTGAAAACCCTGCTCTAGACCTAGCTATCCATGTCGAATGGGTGCCCACCATCGATGATTTTCTGCCTAAACCAATCTCCTGGTTTCGCCGTGGAGTCGCCTTTGCCGAGCGTGCGCTCAACGATCCTTCCCAAAAAATCTACATTCATTGTCGCGAAGGTCGACATCGGGGGCCTCTAATGACCTACGTGGTTCTCCGTGCATTGCGCGGTTTTTCGCCTGCAGAGGCGCGTCGGAGCATTAGCGCAAAACGCCCCGTGGCTGCTTTTCCAGCCGTATATCTCGCGTCAGCTGAGACCTACCTGCGCAATGCACCCCATAGTTCGACAGCAGAACGAAACGATGGAGTTGGTTAAAGCCGCTCGCGATATATTGGGTTACGAATACTCCAATTTGCCAAGCAAGTGCAGGTCCAGATAGAACCTATGGTCTTAGGTCTCAAGTCCACTTAGATCTATTGACTCCCATTGACGACTCTTAGCACTCTTGTAGGCAGCATCGATAACCGCGTTCGCGATATATCCATCCTCAAACGTCTCAGCCGGTGGCGTTCCATCCTCCAGGCACCGTACAAAGTGATACATCTGACCGTGGTAACCGTACTGCCACGCCTCATCGGCCTGAGGAAACGTCCAACCAGTATCCATATCCGCCTTTTCCTGAACATAGCCCATGGAATTAAGGCTGAACGCTTTAAGTGGAACTCCGTGAGTCGCATCGATATGAATTAACCCATCCGTCCCATAGATCTCGGTCCGCACATCCATACCACCATGGTTGCTCCAACCAGCCTCGATCTGACCTAACGCACGATTCTCAAATCGAACCAAGGCCACCGCGTTGTCTTCGAAAGGAACATCGTGCTCGAGCGTGTCCGCCCAACAGACAACTTCCTTAGGCATAACCTCTTTTCCGATAAAGATCCGACATGCAGCAACCGCATGTACACCCATCCCAATCAGCGGGCCACCACCGCTCGTGCCGGCGTCCCAGGCATAGGACGCATGGGAACCCGTATGAGCCTCTCGCGACCGGACGATCAACACATTACCTATAGCGCCATCCTCCACCGCCTTCCGGGCTCGAAGAACCTCTGGGATAAAAGCCTCGGTCTCAAGGTATCCGTGAAACACTCCATATCGGCGAACAACGCTCAGTATCTCGGCCGCCTCATCCGCATTTCGACCAAGAGGCTTCGTACAAACCACAGCCTTACCCGCTTCGGCCGCTGCCACACAAGCTTCCTTATGAACATGGTTTGGTAAACCCACCACCACCAAGTCAACGTCGTCCCGAGCAACAGCGGCACTCAGATCAGTCGTCGATTCCGGCACTCCCCAGCGATCTGCAAAAGCCGCTGCCTTTTCTTCAGACTGAGAAAAATTCACAACCACCTGTTGATCAGGAACGTATCGAAGCCCCTGCATAAAAAAATCGCACACAAACCCACTGCCCAGCATTGCAATTCGAACCAAGTTCCTATCCCCTCTTTTAAAGCCATTCCATTCCTGAATTGTCAGGCTACCGAACCATCAGAAACTCGTCTCTTCTATGTCGCAAATAGCGGCTGGCACCTCTACCCACCGTCGTCATACGTAAATTCTCATCAACAACACCACCGATGCCACGACGGTCAGTAGACCGACCGGAACACCTATCCGAACATAATCAAAGAACCGATAGTTGCCTGGACCCAGTATCAACAGGTTGCTGGGATGAGCGTACGGCGAAGCAAATCCTGCGGTAGCAGCCAACGCTACGCCCATCGCGAACATGCGCGGATCCGATCCAATATGGACCGCAGCATCAATCGCAAGAGGCGCCATGAGTACCACAGTCACATGATTGCCCATCACATGCGTCAGTAAAAAGCTGATTAGCACTACGGCCAGAAGCACCGTCAATACTCCATACCCGCCCAAACTACGCGTTGTCCATTCGCCCAAAAAGGTCGCCGAACCTGTCGTAGCCATGGCCTCTGCTAATGACAACATGGAGGCAATCAGAAGAATTGATCGCCATTGGATCGAATTTCTTGCCTCAGCCATCGTTACGCATCCCGTAACCACCATTGCAACGGCCGCGCTTAGCGCGATGATGGCAATCGGAGCAATTTTGAAAAGCGCAGCTGCGACAAAGGCCAAAAGAATCACAATAGCTACAGGGGCATGCGTTCGGCGGGTTGGCTCTTCGTCTTCTTCCGAAACCACAACAAAATCGCCAGATCTTCGAATTTCCGTTAATGCTTGGCCGGTACCGTGAACAAGTAATGCATCACCAGACTCAACATTCAGTTGGCCAAGATGGGTCCTGAGAGGGACGCCATCCCGCCAGATCGCCAGAACCTGGGCCCCGAATCGTTCCCGAACAGCGATCTCAGATATCGTGCGGCCAATCACTTCTGATCGAGGCATCGGCACCAATTCCGCCATTCTCAGGTCATCTGAGGTCAGTGCTATGTCGCCAAGTCGTATGTGCCCCTGCAAATCCAAATCGTAGACAGCTCGCAGTTGCTCTATGTCACTCTCACGCGCACTAAAGACGAGACGGTCGAGCACGGATATCTCATAACTTGGCCCTGGAGAAATAGTCGTCTTACCAGCGTGTTCAACAGCCAGAACAGAAATCCCAAATCTTTCACCCACATTGAGTTCCCGGAGAGTCCGACCTTCCAGATTGCTGCCAACACTCACGACCGCCTCAAAAAGTCGCTCTTGGATGCGATAGGCCTCTGCTGAGGGAGCAGCCTTGGCAGTCACCGGTCCTGAGCGGGTAGGCAACAGGACATTTCGACTGATCAGGACCACTCCGCTGCCCAAGAGGACAGCTACGGCGCCAAACACTGTGAACTCAAACAGTCCAAATTCCCCGTAGCCGTATTGCTGGAGTACAGCACTCGCCAACATATTCGATGGTGTGCCCACCAAGGTGAGCATATTCCCCAGTAGTGATCCGATAGCTAACGGCATGAGAGCTCGCGAAACCGGCATCTTTATTGCTCGCGCTGCCGAAATGACTGCCGGCAATAGGACGGCAACTGCCCCTACGGCATTCATGACCGCAGAAAGTCCGGCCACGCTAAGCATTGTTACCAGGATCAAGCGACCTTCGCTTTGCCTCGAAATATGTCGGATCCACCGGCCAATACGATCAGCCACACCTGTGAATTGCAAGCCCGTACTAACGACAAAAATCGATCCGATCGCAACGACAGCCTCATTTGAAAAACCGCCGAGCGCTTGTTCAAGCGTGATCACACGGCTGAAGAAAAGCGTCAAAAGAACACCAAGCGCCACGAGATCCGCCGGGAACCGTCCTAATGCAAACAACACCATCGCCAGGATCGTGACAGCCAGAACAAAGCCGATTTCAATGGTCATTGGTGTGTATCCACAAAATTTGGTGAGAGCAGCTACGCATCCACGTCATCCTCGTCTAGAAGGCTTTCGATACCTTCAACATATGTGGGATATGCCAGGTCGACGCCAAGCTCCTCTCGCACCTTGGTATTCACACATTCATAGTTAGCCGTTACCAAGGCATAAAGATTGTGACTCAAGGGCGCATGGCCACGTGTAACCAACGATGTAACACCGAAAAATTTAATTATTAATTGCGCGAGCCATCGAGGGGTTGAATCCGGCGACGGAACCTCGGCTCGCTCTGCCAAACGATCGAAATATGTTGCAAGACTTATCGGAAGGTCATCGACAGCCAAATAGAGCTCCCCATTGCGCCCACGCTCAGCCACTGCCTCTAACACCTTGGCCAGATCGGAAACATGGATCCGACTCGCTGTGTTTGAGCCGCCACCAATTAGCCGCAGTCGGCCATTACGCATAGATCGAATCGTCCGACGTCCAGGACCATAAATCGTACCGGCTCGAACAAATCGCACAGGGAAGTTCCGTTGCCGTAACACCTCACGCAAGTGCGTCTCGGCACGCACACTTACGCGACCGAGATGCGAATTGGGCCTGTCAGGCGTGTCCTCGCCGATAGGACCCAGCAATCCAGCCCCGTACGGCGCGAGCGTTTGAATAAGCACAAAGGACGAGATACCTGTGTTGGCCAATGAAGCCTCTGCAGCCATCACTCCTTCTAGGCAGACCCGGTCAATCCATGCTCGCGCTCCATTTACGCTGCCCACGAGATAAAACACATGGTCATCGGCGCGACCAATCCCTTGAAGTTCGTCGGGTTCCGCCACGTCGGCAATTTCCACCTCAACTCCAAGATCCTCAAGATCGGCCGCTGCCGTGTCACTACGACCAATGCCACGCACAGACCAACCGCGCCCAATCAACCAACGAGCCAATGTGCTTCCGGTATATCCGGTTACACCAAAAATCAGTGCGTTCGGCATCCGCTCCACCGATGACAGCCTCTACCGCAACATGTTGAACGGATTGGGTAGAAGACTGCAAGCCATCACACGCCAAACTGCTAGTCTGAATGCTGTGGCTAACTCATCTTCGACAACCGCTGACCTCGATGCGTTGGGATCGCGCATCGTAGCCGCGGCCTACTTGGAAGGCGACTTCGTCCTCCGTTCGGGTCGCCGCAGTCGGTACTATCTTGATAAGTACCGGTTCACCACTGCGCCCGGCCTTTTGCGAGACATTGCTCTTGCCTTAACCCCCAGAATCCCTAGGGAGACACAACGAGTGGCCGGCCCGGAACTTGGAGCCGTCCCCCTCGCAACGGCTCTCTCACTCACTACAGACTTACCCAGTGTTTTGGTTCGCGCCGAGGCCAAGGGTTATGGGACCAGCCGACGGTTCGAAGGAATTCTTGAAAAAGATGACAACGTCGTTTTGGTTGAAGACGTGCTCACGACTGGAGGCCAAGCGGTTGAGTCAGCACAAGCGTTACGGGACGCAGGAGCCAACATTCTTCTGGTGATCGGCATTGTTGATCGAGAAGAAGGTGCGAAGGAAGCTATGGAACGCGCTGGTTTTCGATTTGACGCGTTGTTTACCAGTACAAGTCTCGGGTTGGTGACCTAATCGGAAAACTTCGAGTTGGTGTGATCTTCGGTGGGCGATCCGGCGAGCATGAGGTCTCGCTTAGATCTGCCAAGTTTGTGCTGGATTCACTCGACCCCGATAAGTATGACGTTCAGGCAATCGGAATCTCAAAGACAGGTGAATGGCTACTTGAAGACGACCCGATGCCACTGCTCGAAGCCGACTCCGGACAAAACAGGCCGCCAACACAAGTTCCCGTCAATCTACCAACCACACCACCAAGCACACATCGAGGGTCTTGGCTCGACAAACCGATAGACGTGGTGTTTCCGGTGATGCACGGACCCTATGGTGAAGATGGAACTATCCAAGGATTGCTTGAACTGGCGGGCATCGCCTACGTGGGAAGCGGCGTTGTGGGATCAGCTGTGGGGATGGACAAGGCGCTCCAAAAAAATGTCCTTAGCGATCATGGAATCCCGGTTACATCGTGGAAATTGTTCACCCGACGAGCATGGCGCAATGAACCCGAACTTGTTCTAGCAGACATTGAAAAGACTTTCAGCTACCCGGTCTTCGTCAAACCATGCAATCTTGGGAGTAGCGTTGGTGTAACCAAGGTTGATACAGAACCAGAGCTAGGCCCTGCGCTAGATATAGCTGCGACATACGACCGACGCTTAATTGTGGAGAAAGCGGTCCCCAACGCTCGCGAAATCGAAGTTAGTGTGATCGGGAATGAGCAGCCGGAAACCTCTGTCTGCGGCGAGATCATCCCTGGTGACGAATTTTATGATTACGAGGCCAAGTACGTGAATAGCGCCTCACGTGAGGTCATTCCAGCGGACATTCCAGACACCCTAGCGGTAGAAATCCGCAAAATGGCATGTCAAGCCTTTGCCGCAATTGATGCAGCCGGTTTAGCCCGGGTTGACTTTCTTGTCGATGGAGAAACGCTAGATGTTGTGCTGAATGAGATCAACACCATTCCAGGATTTACCGCAATCAGCCAATTTCCCAAATTGTGGGCTGCCAGCGGGGTTAACAACCAGAAATTGCTGGATCGACTCATTGAGCTTGCACTCGAGCGTCACGCCGAGCGTCGCCAGAATAAGACAACGTACAACTGATCCAGCCCACGCTGTTAGCGACGATCTTTAGCGAACCTCCACAGAGGTCTATACCACCGAAATATGGCCGATTACCGCAGGAATTTTCTTGCGGTATAGTTTATAACCGAAGCAATGCGGGGACGCCGGTCGTTTCTCAGGGACAGCCTGAGGCTGCTGGCGGGAGGCACAGCAGGTTCTGTAAGCGGGAGGTTGGCCGCTGCTGTGACCCTCACACAACCTGGTACGTTCGCACAGCCCCTATTGTCTTCGAGTTGTCCGGATCAAAAGCCAGAGACCACCCTCAACGATCCGGCAATTTCTGGAACGGTTCTAGCAAACATCCAGAAGGCCCACGTACTTAGCCCTGCAGACTCATCACTACACATCGATGACTGTCGACCGCCAAAACGGAGTGAACCTCAGTCAGTTATGCAGAACACTCGTCTAATTACCGTCTATGGGCGAAGTTTCGGAATAGCTCCAATTTTGGGCATGCTGGGAAATTTCAAGTCCTTTAATGAACTCGAACAAGGAATTGAACCTTGGGTAAATTCGACCGCGGACCTCACGGGGGATCGCGTCACGGTTGCACCCCACCTAATCTACGCTTTGGCTCGTCCATGTCACGGTTCAGAAGATTCGTGCCTCATTTTTCTTGACGCCTTAAGAGGCGTTGATCTAATAGAGGACTACATAAAGCCTGCTGCTAAACGGGGAATGGCTGTTGTCCTTGACGCCCAGCTTGGCCGCCTTTCACCGATCCCCATACTCAAACGAATGATCAACGCTGGTTACCTGAGCTTTCCAAATGTCCACATTGCCCTTGACCCAGAATTCTCAACAAAGCCCGGGCAATCAATACCCGGAACGCCATGGGGCACCCTATCGGCCGAGCTAATCAACGAGGCCCAAGGCCTACTGGCAAATTACGTACGCTCGGCCAGTCTCTCGCATAAAAAAGTGCTTATTGTTCATCAGTTCGTCGATGCCACAACCAATAGCTGGTCGATGATTCCTCGCAAGCAACATATAAAGGTTTTTCCGGAGGTCGAGTTAGTTTTTGATGCTGATGGCTTCGGGAGCCCGGACGCCAAAATATACAAATACAACGCAATGACCGATCCAGCCGTTTACCCGAGAATGCAATGGCGAGGCATCAAGCTTTTTAACCAGAACCCTTATGCACGGTACTTTTCTGACAACCCTCTGATGACACCTCAACAAGTTTTTGGGATCGAACCAACCACCAGTGGCCGTCGGATGCGAATACCCCCGAACCTGCTCGTTTTATCCTAGTGGCGGCCCCAACAGATTTGTAAGGGGCCGAAACAATCCTTGAGGCATGAGCCTGATCGCTACTGCCTGATAGGCACCATCAACATTAACAACGTCGATCTCCACCAAAACACCTGGCTGTAGCGCAGCCTTGGAAACCGGTTTGAGGGCCAAGCCCTGGGTTCCAACCATGGTGCCGTTGACGATAATTACGTCCCCGTTCTGTTGATCCACAAATCCTTGAAGGTGGGTCGAATCTTCGGCTGATGAACTCACGGCTGAGATTTCCCGAGCAACAAGCACATACGACGACGAAGCACGCAATGCTTCATAGGTCACCACGACAACCTCGCCTGCTGCAACCGGCCCATCAAATACAAGCGGCGAATCAAGCGGCCTCGTAAACACAACACCGCCAACTCGGATCAAGAACGGATCCACAGCAACCAGAACACCTTGCAACGTCGGTTCAACTTCGGCTGTCGGGCCGGTACTGTCGTGACTTGCCGCCGGGGTGGCTTCTACCGCCGGGGTCGCTTCTGCGGCCGGGGTGGCTTCTACCG
>CAZFVB010000052.1:0-10885 GCA_964522375.1 uncultured Chloroflexota bacterium | reverse complement strand
ACTGATGCCACCATGGGCAAATACGGTGCTGCTCACGATGTTGCTGCTGCCTCACGGCTTCAACCGTATGTATATCCGACCGGTCTTATTGAAATCCCCTTTCAAGGATGGATGGACCGAATATTTTTCGATTTCGAGCATTGCGTGGATCCGGACGCGCTGGAATCGTGGCGCCGGGTAGCGGGACATCAACCGCTGGCGGAGGGTTGGAGCTGTCCGTGGACCTCGGATGGTGTTCTGGATTCGTGGATTGACTTCAACCTAGCCGCGTTTGATTACGCCTATGAGCATGGGTTGCTGTGGACACCGGTCTGGCATCCCTACACCCATTACCTGCATGACCCGCAGAACCGGGTGCTTCCTGCGTTGTTGCGCCACATACGGAACAAGTCCGAGCCTGTTGCCATGCTTACGATGCGGGAGGCCGGTGCGGCGCTAACCGTTGAAGGGTAGGTAGTCGTCGGGTCTCAGCCTGACTGGTCCGGTGGTGCTGGGCGTCCAGGTGCCGGAAGTTCATCGGTCTTGTGGCCATAATCATCTTTTAACACGGACTCGTCCCGCCACCGATCACTGGTTTTTTCAAGTTGCTTGGTCCGGATAGCAAGGCCAGAACAATGTTGGGCTAGGACTTTAAAGATTTCGTTGGCGATGATCCGGTGCCCGAGGTCATTCGCGTGTACGCCATCGTCATGAACCATCCATGACGCTTCGTTATATGCGTTGTACACGTCGCAATACAGGCAGTTGTTCGACGCAGCGACCTGCTGAGTTGCGAGATTGAAAATCTTGAAGATCTCGTGGCTTCCGTGTTCATAGTTGGGATAACCGGCAAACGCAGTCATGTAATACGGCCCAGGCAACACGATCAGGGGGTTGCATTCTGTACGGATATCCTCGAGCAGTTGTGTCAGTTCGTCCCGAAACATTTCGACAGGGGTGGCGCCTCGGGCATCGTTGAGTCCATAGGAGACCACGAGGAGATCCGGGTTGTGGGCAATGACGTGTTTGTCGAGACGTTCATTCGCCGCGGGTTTTCCAGATTTCTCATACGACGGCACCCGGTTTGAGATTACATTTGCTCCGATCCCGGTGTTGACCAGGGTCACCGGCTCATCTTGAAATTCACAAATGAGTTGAGCCAGAAGGGGTGCCCAGCAGCGATCGGGGGTAGAGCTCCACCCACCCGCCGTTGTGCTTTCACCTAGTGTGACAAGGACGCGGAACGGGTCGGAGTGCCAGTCTCTTGGTTCCATGTTTGGGAAGCCTTAACCCGGTGGGTCCATGGTTGGCGGACTGCCATGATGATCGGTTCGTGGTAGGAATTCCCTGGCGGCGAACTCCTCTGCAAACTCGATGAGATTCTTGACGGTTTCCTCGAAGAGCGCCTGGCCTTTGTCGGCTGTGGCCATGGTGGGATTTCCCATGGTGCCGTCCGGGGTATAGGTGCTCGTCCAGCCATCCATTCTTATGGGACCGGCCGCAAAAAGATCGACCCAGTGATACTTCGATTCCTGCTTGTTGTGGTCGATCACTTGATCGACGGCAAGATCCATTTTCACGGCGTCAGGATCCAGATGCAGGGCCAGGGCTGTTTCCATCTCACCGGCATGGGCGGCGCCACCCGGGAAGGGCGAGTCACGCCACGTGTCCTGAAAGCCCGAGTTCGCATCACTCAAAAACCACCAGCCGGCCATGGCGACCCACGCATCGGATTCAAGCATGGCGCGACGGCCGGCCAGTTCCAGGGGATTGTGGTTCGACCCATGGCCGTTGATCATGATGATTTTCTTAAAGCCGTGGTAGGCCAGACTTTTCAGCACGTCGACGACGTAGCGGATGAAAGTTTCGTGGTGGATGGTGATCGTGCCCGGGAAATCCATAACGTGGGAGGTGTAGCCGTACGCAATGGGCGGAAGCACGGTCAGTCGGTTCGGAGCGCGCTTGGCTGCCTCGTCGCAGATGGAGGTTGATGTCCACCGGTCGATCTTAAGCGGCAGGTGGGGTCCATGTTGCTCGGTAGTACCGATGGGAATCACCGGGATCTTTCCGGCCTCGACCGCGGCGTTAACCTCCGGCCATGTCATGTCTTCGAAGCGATAATTCGTCAGCACGCGCTAGACCTTGTCGTTGTGAAAGTCGACGTGGCTAATTCTTACATGTCTGGCCGCGAACCAATCAGGCCTGCGGCGCCTAAGCGATGGCTTGATCCGCGATATCCAGTGCGGCGTCGAGCACCTTAAGACCCGAACGAGGCTCGCCTTTTGGACGAATTTGACTCTAGCCCGGTGGGTCCATGGTTGGCGGACTGCCATGATGATCGGTTCGTGGTAGGAATTCCCTGGCGGCGAACTCCTCTGCAAACTCGATGAGATTCTTGACGGTTTCCTCGAAGAGCGCCTGGCCTTTGTCGGCTGTGGCCATGGTGGGATTTCCCATGGTGCCGTCCGGGGTATAGGTGCTCGTCCAGCCATCCATTCTTATGGGACCGGCCGCAAAAAGATCGACCCAGTGATACTTCGATTCCTGCTTGTTGTGGTCGATCACTTGATCGACGGCAAGATCCATTTTCACGGCGTCAGGATCCAGATGCAGGGCCAGGGCTGTTTCCATCTCACCGGCATGGGCGGCGCCACCCGGGAAGGGCGAGTCACGCCACGTGTCCTGAAAGCCCGAGTTCGCATCACTCAAAAACCACCAGCCGGCCATGGCGACCCACGCATCGGATTCAAGCATGGCGCGACGGCCGGCCAGTTCCAGGGGATTGTGGTTCGACCCATGGCCGTTGATCATGATGATTTTCTTAAAGCCGTGGTAGGCCAGACTTTTCAGCACGTCGACGACGTAGCGGATGAAAGTTTCGTGGTGGATGGTGATCGTGCCCGGGAAATCCATAACGTGGGAGGTGTAGCCGTACGCAATGGGCGGAAGCACGGTCAGTCGGTTCGGAGCGCGCTTGGCTGCCTCGTCGCAGATGGAGGTTGATGTCCACCGGTCGATCTTAAGCGGCAGGTGGGGTCCATGTTGCTCGGTAGTACCGATGGGAATCACCGGGATCTTTCCGGCCTCGACCGCGGCGTTAACCTCCGGCCATGTCATGTCTTCGAAGCGATAATTCGTCAGCACGCGCTAGACCTTGTCGTTGTGAAAGTCGACGTGGCTAATTCTTACATGTCTGGCCGCGAACCAATCAGGCCTGCGGCGCCTAAGCGATGGCTTGATCCGCGATATCCAGTGCGGCGTCGAGCACCTTAAGACCTGAACGCAATTCGTCTTCCGATATCGTGAGAGGTGGATTGACGAAGATCCAATTCCACCGAATCAACGTGCTGACGCCCTGCTCCAACATGAAGTTTCCGAGGTCACGCATGACGCCTGAGTTTTCAAACGTCGGATCAATCTGTGGAACCATTGGCTCCCTCGTTTCTCGATTTTGGACAAGCTCGAGTGCCGAAAACAGTCCGAGGCTTCGGGTTTCACCGATGCTCGGGTGGCGCTCGGCCATAGCCGCATACTCGGTGGCGAGCACGTCACCAAGGTCGACGACTCGTTCGGGAATACCTTCCTCGCGATAGGCTTGAATCGTAGCTAGGGCTGCGGCGCAGGCAAGGGTGTGGGCGCCGTAGGTGAGGCCTGCCCACAGTCGATGTTTGTCGAAATGGTGTGCGACTTCGTCGGATACCACCACCGCGCCAAGCGGTACGGAGCCAGAGGTTAGCCCCTTTGATACGGTCATAATGTCGGGTTCGACGCCCCAGTGTTCGACGGCAAACCAACGTCCTGTTCGTCCGAATCCGCTCATGACTTCATCGGCGATCATGAGGACGTTGTGTTCGGTACAGATCTCTCGTACCCGTTGTAGATAACCGTCGGGTGGAACAACGACTCCGTTCGCGCCCGCAATAGGTTCCACGATAACTGCTGCAACATGGTCAGGTCCTTCGACACGGATGACTTCGTCAATGTCATCCGCACACCGTTGATCGCACTGCTCTTGGCCCGAGCAAAATCGGCATCGATACTGGTAAGGGTCCGCGGCTCGCACAACGCCGGGCACGCCAGGCTCGGTCGCCCATCGCCTTGCTTCACCGGTAAGTGTGATCGCTCCGTAGGTCGCTCCATGGTAGGACCGACGTCTCGCTACGATCTTCTGCTTGCCAGTTGCAAGCCTGGCGATTTTTATTGCGTGATCTGTTGCTTCGGAGCCACCGAGCGTAAAAAACGATTTGCTCAAGTTTCCAGGCGTAATTTGGGCGAGCTCCCGTCCCAATTCGCCTCGTGGTTGGGACGCAAACCTTGGGTTGACATAACAAAGCTTGTCGGCCTGCGCCTTAATGGCCGCGACGACCGTGGGGTGCTGGTGACCGAGATTTACATTCATGAGCTGGGCGTTGAGATCCAGGATTCGGCGTCCATCGTGGTCAATGAGATATGACCCTTCGGCAGATTCCACGGCTACGGCCTTTACCGTGTCCTGGGCTGACCAGTCGTAAAACGTGTATTCACGGTTCAGTTCGGCGACTTCAGCGGCGGTTAGATGGTCGGCCCCACTCATGGCTTTAATTCTCGTTAGTGCTCAGACGATGCTGTGAATTCGGGGGTAGCGTACTGAATGATGGGCCCTTTCGTCTTGATCACCGATGGGTTCCGGTCATTTACTTCTGGATATATCAATCGAATTCTTGGCTGATTGGGGTCATGCTTGTGGTGGTGCAGGGTAGTGGTGCGAGGGAAGGCCTTCCGATGAATAATCTCCGTGCGGATTGGAATCCAGGGGACGAACGGTTCTGGAACCCTGAGGTCGCAAGCGTCGTGGTGAGCGATGACATCGATCGGCTGGTGATCGTTAGTGATTTGCATGCCTATCGAGAACCTCTAGAAGTTCTCGATCAACACTTCCAGGACCAGCCGATCGCCAGTCAGGTATTGGTGAATGGTGACATTTTGGAAGGTGGACTGGATGCGATCGAGACGGTGGCATGGGTGCAAAAACACGCTTCGGGCTACACGACGCGTGGTAACCACGATTCAGGAATCTTTCGGTATCTCCGTGATGGGCCCTCTGGGGTGACATCGCTTGGCGCGGACACTGAAATGGCAGCGTATATGGTGCTTGAAGAGGGCGCTATGGAGTTTCTTGAAGGTTTGCCTGACGTACTAGATGTTCGATGGAAGGGTTTCCAGTTGCGCCTGATGCATGGACATTTTTCGCTCCAAACTCGGGCTTATACCGATTGGCGTTTGGGACGTGACGCGATTGTCGAACTATTTGCCGATGCGACTGTGGATCTTATGGTTGTTGGGCATACCCATTACCCGTTTGTGGCTATCGGATCATTGGGAAGCGTTGCTAATCCAGGCTCGCTTGCTGCGCCGATCTATCGCTTCACGCAGCTCGATGGACAGCAGATTGATCGGCGCAGGGAGGATCCCGATATCGCCGATGGAGTGGTTCGCTCGAGCTATCTGGTCGTCGACGTGGTTGATGGCGTACTGGATCCACGTCTTGTGATGTTTCAATTCGATCAGGAAAGGCTGTTGCGGCGCTACGACGCCCGAGATGATTTACGTATGGCTCCGTTGTTTAGGCGTCGATGGATTACGCAAGGTCATAATGACCCATCGTTGTCCTCGGGGTGACGGAGGGTGTTCCACACGTGGTGCGCTAGTTTCGAAATGCTGGTCGATCGGCTTGTCCGCGTCGTAAGTATCCCCAGCGTTTGAGCTTGTCCCAGCTGTGTCGTGGCGTTCCCTTTGTGTATTCCGTGATCATCCAATCACCGTAATCATTGACCGGAATACGAGCGAGAACGCCGTCAAGTTGGTCATAGAGCTCACGCGCTTTTTCGCGATGCTCGTTAATGAGATCCGTCTGCTCGGTCGGGTCGTTGGCCAGGTTAAACAGGCTATCCCGACCGTCACTGGCCCAAATGTATTTCCAGTCGTCCCGCCGGTATGACCGAAGGGCTCGAAAATATGGCCGCAGGTCGAACTCGTTGCCGTGACGGACTGCCCGTTCCAGCATATTGAGGGGGAATGCAAACTCACACATCACATACGCACGAGCGTCGTTCTCGATGGTGCGGAGCAAGCTATGGCTACTTTCCTCAACGGCCGATAGTTGGGATGTAGCTCCGAGCAGGTCGTAGATGGTGGCCACGACATCATGTGTTTGGGTCAGGTCTGAGATCCGAGTGCCTGAATTGAAGACGGACGGATACCGAATAATCAACGGTACATGCGTCACGGCTTCAAACACTGTCAGCTGGTGATTCCAGTACGGAGGATGTTCTTCGATGACGTCGCCGTGGTCCGATGTCACGACGATCATTGTGTTGTCTAATTCGCCAGAGTCCCTGAGATACGACACGATTTTCCCTATCAGGTGGTCCACGTAGGCAGTCTCACCGTCATACAGCGCGTAGAGGTCGCGTTGGAGTTCCTCGGGCATTTCGTCCGGGCGGCCGGGGTCGACAAAAAATCCCTGTCGATTGATTTCTTGGGCCCTGTCGTCACTGACGCGTGGTGCCCATTGGGAGCGGAAGGGTTCTGGAGCCATGTAGGACGTGTGCGTGTCGTTGATATTCGCGAACATAAAGAACGGCCGGGTGTCTGTTCGGTGTGCTTGAAGCCATTCCAACATCTGGCGGGTGACTTTGGCTCCACCCTTGTCGTGGTCATCGGCACCTAGCGATGGCAGTACGTAATTCCAATCCATAAATCCCCGGTGGAGCGCCGATGCCTGGCCCATATAGGCATTATTTGAGATTCCCACCGTGGCATAACCCAACTCGGTTAGCTCTTCACCGATTGTTGGATACTCCTCGCTCAGCCGTTCGTACCTCCCATCAGCGCCATGGGTGCTGGCATAGAGGCCTGTCATCATCGATGCATGCGATGGCAGGCACCAGGGTGACGCGGACGTATTTCTTTCGAAGACCACACCTTCATCGGCCAGTCGATCAAGCGTGGGGGTCACGCCTCGCTGATCTCCATAGGCACCGATGTTATGGGGACGCTGGGAGTCCATCACGAGCCACAGCACATTCGGTGTCTGGGCCATGGTGTTACTCCGACCGATGCCTGTCCCCGAGTGTAGCTCTTGATCTGGGTGTCAGATGTGGACCGAGCAATAGCGAGCATGTGTGGGGACCGACGGTATCCGCTCCGTGCATGAATAGCGCTGACGTGTGAAGATTTCGGGTATGCGCATATATGGCACGGATGTCTAGACCGATGGCTGATACGCCCCAGTTGAACGTGGTTGGTACGTCGCCGGTGAGGCACGACGGTGTCGATAAGGTGACAGGACGGGCGATCTTCAGTGTTGATGTGACGCTTACCGAGATGATGCATGCGCGAGTGCTTCGCAGCCCGCATGCCCACGCCCGCATTACTCATATCGATACTTCGGCGGCTGACCGATTGCCGGGTGTGGCAGCTACGGTCGTGGGGACGGATGTGCCGATCGAACCGCTAGACGGCCCTGCGGCGTTTGCCAACCCGATCCGATTAAAGGCCTTGAATGCGATGGCGCAGGGGACGGTGATGTATCACGGTCATGCCGTTGCTGCGGTCGCGGCGGTTTCCCCGCATGTAGCGGATGAAGCGTTGCGTCATATTCGTGTTGAATACGAGGTGTTGACGCCGGTTGTGGATATTTCAGCGGCTCTTGCCCCTGATGCGCCGATTCTTCATCCCGATCTTCGGATGGAGACCGCCGGGTCGTTTGCGGATGACCCAAGCAACGTGGCCAAGCATTTGGTTCTTGAAGAAGGCGATATTACTTCTGGGTTTGAAATGGCCGATGTCGTCGTCGAGCGTACGTTTTCCACGTCGACGGTTCACCAAGGCTACATCGAACCACATAATGCCTGCGCTTTCTGGCGTAGCGATGGAACGCTTGAACTGCACTGCAGTTCACAGGGGCATTTTGGTATCCGGAATGAGGTAAGCCAGATTCTTGGCATCCCGATCTCGACCATCCGGGTCGTTCCTGCGGAGATCGGTGGGGGCTTTGGCGGCAAGCTTACGAACTACGTCGCGATTCCGGCGGTCCTGCTTGCCCAAAAGTCTGGCCGCCCTGTCAAGATGTCGATGGATCGGACGGAGACACTGTTGGCGACTGGTCCAGCTCCGGCGGCTCGTATTCGCGCTCGTCTTGGGGCGACGAAAGACGGCCGACTTACTGCCGCTCATCTGGAAATGCATTATGAAGCCGGTGCGTTTCCCGGCTCCTCAGTTGGAGGCGGAGCCAACTGTGGCCTTGCTCCATACCGCCTTGAGAATTTCAGGGTGGATGGGTATGACGTGGTGGTCAACAAGCCGAAGTCACAGGCGTACCGAGCCCCGGGAGCCCCACAGGCTGCGTTTGCTGTTGAAAGCGTGATGGACGAGTTGAGCGACGATCTGGGGCTTGATCCGGTTGAGTTCCGATTACGTAACGCCTCGGCGGAAGGTGATATTCGGCCTAACGGAACCAGGTTTAACCATGTGGGAAACATAGACCAAATGCGTGCGGCCCAGTCGAGCCAGCATTGGCAGGCCCCGTTAGCAAGGTCGGCTGGTCGGCTGGTTGGTCGAGGGGTGGCGTGTGGATATTGGGGGAACGGTGGTGGCACGTCATCTGCCGTGGCCAGACTCAATCGGGACGGATCGGTCACCTTGCTCGAGTCTTCTCCTGATATCGGTGGGACGCGAACGTCGATTGCCATGCAGCTTGCGGAAACGCTGGGTATTGATGTGAGCCAGGTGCATCCGCGGGTTCCGGACACCGACTCCATAGCTGAAGGTGGAAATACGGCGGGGAGTCGTACAACCTTTGCTACTGGATGGGCGGCGATTGATGCGGGACGAAACCTGCAACAGCACATGTGTCGGGCTCTTGATGATGTTTGGGAGCTTGAGCCCGAGACAGTGCAGGTGACGGATGCTGGTTTTGCCGCGAATGGGCATGTGGCTGATTTTGCGAAGGCGGCGCAGTTGATCATCGGTGAAGGTGAAGCGCCGGTTGGGTCTTCGGTGAGCAGTCCAAGCCTTCCGGGAAATGCGTTTGCCACCCATGTCGTGGACGTGGAAGTTGATCCTGAAACCGGAAAGGTTGATGTGCTCCGGTATACAGCGGTTCACGATGTTGGTCGGGCTGTCTATCCGCCATACGCCGAGGGACAGATTGAAGGCGGCGTGGCCCAGGGAATCGGTTGGGCGTTAACCGAAGCCTATGCCTATGACTCTGAAGGACATTTGGTCAACGCCTCGCTCTTGGACTATCGAATGCCGACCACCTTGGATGTGCCTGCGCTTGAAACCATCATGGTGGAGGTTCCGAATCCTGGACATCCGTATGGGGTTCGTGGGGTGGGGGAACTTCCCGTCGTTCCTCCCTTGGCTGCGTTGGCCAACGCGATTCATGATGCGACTGGTGTGCGGGTTACTGAACTCCCCGCGTCACCAGCCCGGGTGCTCGCTGCGCTAAATGCTTCAGGAGCCTCACATTCCTTGAGCCAGAAGAGGACCTGAGCTGAAATGGTGAGCCGAGAAGTGATCTACTGTTGGTGGTGTGGTGATGGATTGTCGTGAGGAGGTTTTGATGGTGACCGAAACTCATGAAAAGCGTGATCAACTGGTTGCTGATGGCTACACCGTAATTCCCGGGGTGTTTGGTGAGGCACTACTGCAGGAGTTCCGGGACTGGTCGGAAGAGTATTTTGGTCAGCATGAAGTTGAGCACCGTTATCGATACCAGGGAAGCGATGTCTCTGTGATTTCACCTGCGCGCTGGGCGCGTGGAGACATTCCCGCCCCACGAGCGGGAGACAAGTCGGAGCGGATTTTGTCGGATCCAATTGTGGATCAATTTCTTGATGATCCCGGGTTGCAAATGGCGTGCAAAAGCTTGCAACTCGAAGGTCTCAAGTCCTCTGAGAATTTGCTCATTCTTGCTAAGCCAGCACATGGGCCACCGTTGTACTGGCATCAAGATTTCATGAACTGGAACAGTCCTATCGCCGCGACCCCGTGGCCCACCAAGGTGTTCCTTTCTACGTATCTCACCGATACCTCTGTCGAGAACGGATGTCTACGTGTGATCCCTGGGACACATCTTCGTCGTATTGATCTCCACGACATGATTCCGGACGCGCACGGTGAGGATGCACAAGCCCTCGAGAGTCTTGATGGCCCAGCATTTATGGAGCATCCCGACGCAGTGGATTTACCGATGCGGGCTGGGGACATGGTGGTGGCCGATGCTCGGCTGTTGCATGCGGCGCATCCAAATACGACCGATGCTCGCCGGACGTTGATGCTCGCGTGGCACGACGTATTTCCGTTTCCGGAACCTCCGAGCTGGTGGACTGATCCAATCCCGACCGTGGTTCGAGAGGCTGACCCAACCGTTGAATATGAACCCCGTAGATCTCCCAGCAAGTACCTTCGCTAGATAGCGATCCGGGCGAGTGGCCGTAGTCTACGTGGCTCGGGTTTTAGGACGTTGGGCCGACTCGAATGGTCTTGATCTCATCGGCGTCAAGGTAGGGCGGGTTGCCAGCGGGTGCGTTGGCTGTGATGTCCCTGTCGTTGGCCAGGCCGACGATGCAGGTGGACACAGCGTCATGCCCGAGAACAAACCCGATCCCGGTCGTGTGACGTGGCTCGTCACGTTGATCCGCAAGGTCCTGGATTCGTTCACGAGGTTCCGCCGCAGCCTTCATACGGGCTCGAAAAACGTCAGATCGTCGCCAGTCGGTATCCGGGAGTGCATCGATTTCTTCGTCGTTCAACATCAGGAGGCCGTTCGCAAACGGTGATCGAGCGAAAACCCCGGTCCCCCGCTCGGCGGCTAGCGGTAAGACAACATCTGCAGCGCTATCGTCGATGGCGCTGAAGG
>CAZFVB010000051.1:2031-10890 GCA_964522375.1 uncultured Chloroflexota bacterium | reverse complement strand
ATCACTGGTCAGCTAAGGCCGCATCCTCAGCAGCCTGCCGCCTTCGTTGCCACTCATAGTCAACACGATCCGTGTAGAACATCTCTGGGGCTTCAAGAGCCCATCGTTGCTTCCGAATGATGTAATTCGCTGGATCCAAACGATAGGCTCGACCTAGTTCTTTGATTGCAGAAGCCCGCTCGCCGTTGTGCAGATACACAATCGCACGCTGGAAATGGACATCTGCTTCGGCCTCACTGGGGTCAGCAGCACTAGCCGATTGATGCTGCCCCTTCGCAGTGCTCCACGATTCGGGAATTTCCCCCGTTTCAGCCCATACTGTGACTTCTTTGCTAAACGGCTCACGATCAATGTCGACCCCACCGACCGGACGAACCAACCGACCATCCTCATCCACCAGGATGCCAATGGGTATAGCTTTTAGCTTAAAGAGCTTGCCGACGACATTGAACTGATCGATCACGCTTGGAAATGTCACTCCAGCGCGACGGAGCCAGGGAATCGCTACTGAGGGACCCTGCAGGTCTTGCGCAATGGAGACCACCGACACTGAGGCCTCATGGGCCGTCGCAAACTCCTGCCATCCAGGCAGTTGTTCACGACACCTTCACCACGAGGCCCACATAAAAAAGATCGCACGTCGACCGAGAAAATCTGACGTCGCCACGGCCTCACCCGTCTCAATATCGAAAAGACGAATATCAGGCACGATGTCGCCGATCTGGACACCGGAACTTGGCACTGCGGGCACCACTCTAATTGTGCTGGCTGAAATCGATAGTAAGTGTTTCAGCCGGATTGACGAGCTTCGGAGCTTCAAAACACACGTTCCCAAGCCCGGTAAGACTGAATTCGGCTATCTCAATTGACCCGCTTAGCACCTCCAGCGTGGCTGTTGTAGAGCCATTGGCACCAGACTGGCGGCAGATCCCCCAGGCACTGCCATTGGACCAAAACAGGGTGGAGTCAGGACGAGCCGCCAGAGTCAGCGACTTGCGAACCCCCGAGTACTGGAAACCCGTGATGGCGAGTACCGCCCCCCACGCCGCCATCGCTCGGGCGTAATGATGGCCACATTCCGCCTCATCGAACGGGTTACGGGATGCTCCATCGTAGCGGTCCCGTATCGCCGTGATGACTTGTAAAGCCGCATCGGTTTGCCCCTCGTACAGCATGCCAACCGCCGCGGTGTATTCGAAACCCGTCATGACCTCGTTGTAATACGGGAAAGGTTGTACCGGACGCTCGTGCGGGTAGCTGGCCATGAGCAGACCCGCCTCATTCCCGAGAGCGAAATTTCGCAAATGATTAAAGTGCCCGGTGAAGCTCTCAAGAAAGTTGTATTTCATAATGGACTCGAGCGTTGTGGCGACATGCTTAGGGTCATGTAAATAACCCAACCCGGCCACATGAGCAAAAGCTTGGCCCACGAGCTGATCCACAAGACAACCCGAGGCTAATTGCCGTTCCGGATCACTGAGATTTCGAGCCCCAATGGTGATCTCGTCACGCAGTCCAGCCGCAATGTTTTTGAGGTCAGGCTCCGGCCTGACGTCCTGCACAAAATATTCCCCATTGAACAGGTTGGCATCCATCCACACACGGCCGTGGTCAAAGAGCCGCCGACATTCGCTCGCAAAGTCATCTTCACCAAGATGCATGGCCATCTCTTCCGCCGCTCGCAGCGCGCCGAGATACCAGCCCGTCATTTGGGGGTTCGGCCCGAAATATTCGACATCCATCGTGTTGTGCTGACAGCCTTCCATCACCCCATCACGATCGGCATCCCATCCGCCTTCAATCCAGCAGAACTCGAGTGCCCGACGCGCACCCGGCCACTGTTGACGGAGGAACTCCTCGTCGCCCGACAACTGCCAATCGCGAAACAGCTTCATAATGCAGCCCATCTGCCCATCGGCAGCAGCCCACCCAAATTCTTGGGATCGCTCACTAACTGGAAGGATCACGCGGTACGGCATGAGCCCAGTCGCATCGGTGGCATGGCTGAATTCCACATCGCGCATCGTCCGTGCGAGATCACCAAATAGGAAAGCCGTGGTCTGCTCGTAGTTCCACACATGGGTACAGGAACCCGGGCAACATCCCTTATCGTCAAAACCCCCTTCCCAGCCGTAAAAGCGCCCGTCCGGGGTACGAAAGCAGGTTTGCGTGCGAAGGGTACTGAGGTTAAACAACGCCGCCTCTTTAACGACCGCCGGCAGATCACTCTCCGAAAATGCGCGGACAAACGCCACCGTCCGAGCTTCGAGATCATCGAGACGTGTACCGGTGCGCTTCGCGACGTCCCACGCGTCGGCATACTGGGTCGTATAGTAATTGCCGATGAAATCCTGACTAATTTCGTCGTCGTCACAACCGCAGCACGCCGCGTCTTCAGGATCACACTGCCGCATCTGATCCCAGGACATCCGGTTGGGGAAATGCCAGGCCAGCAAGAAAGTGACAGCCACACTCTCGCCGGGCGGCACCGTCACTGCGGCCGATATCGAACCCACCGGGCTATCCTCATGACCCTCTTCGAATGGTGAGGGGTCGCGACCTATTTCAGGCTCGGCGACACGTGGGCTAAGGCGGCCATCGCTGGCGAAATCATCCCAAAAATCGAGCAGGCTATCGCCCCACGGAAGAATGGGCCACGCCGTTCGATGAGTCACGTCTGAAGCCGTCGTCGCGAGCGCGACCGTGCCCCACTGCTCGCTGTTCGGGGAAACATCCCCGGGTCGCATAAAGATACCCCGGAGACCATCGTCACGGAATTCATTGACATTCTTGGACGGCTGCCCGTAGGAGCCATCGGTCCCCAGGAAATTCTCAAGATTTCCGCACACGGCGGCGTCAAGCGTTTCACGTCCCGCATTAGAGAGCACAAACCGGAGAACGGCCACCGGAACACTGCTCGCATCGGTATCACCAGGTATCAGAGGATTAAAAGCTTCAATGCGGACGTCCAATGGCACTTCAGGATCTGTCAGCGTGACCTGCCCGAGTGGGTATGCCGTGTGAAATTCAGCATGCTGAAATCTCGGAAGCCCACTGTTAACGCCGCGAGCACCATGAGAGCCCGCATATTCCGTGGGATGGACCGGGCCTTCGAGGGCCCTGGCCACCGCAGGTTGGTTCTTCGATTGCACATACAGCGCAAAGAAGGTGTCGGTTCGATCCATCGGCATACCAGCTCGAGCCTTCCCAGGCCGCCAGCCCTTTGCCGGGCGATTCACGATTTCCCAATCACGTAAGTCGCCAGCCCCACCCAGAGACACTGTGCCGGTGCCAAGACCTCCGAGAGGAAGAGCGATATGCGTGAGATGATCGGAACTATAGGACTTGAGCACCGGCCATCGGGGATTGAGCAAGGTCGGCATTACGTGATTTCCATCCAGCCCTGGATATCGTTCAAAGACCGTTTTTTTTGCCATAGTGAGTGTAACTAGACTGGGAATAACCTCAAATTGGCCGAAGGGCGTACATCCGGGATTCCCTGTTACCCGTACGTCGCCCTGCCAGAAACTCGAGGGAGTGCAATGCGAATAGTCAACGTAGAAGATGTGACCGCCAAAGACACGCCTTTTCCGGGCATCGAACGGAAGACGCTCGCGCACGGCGACCGCATGTCGGCGATCCAAACGATCCTCCCCAAGGGCACAACAGCCGCACTCCACTCGCACCCACACGAGCAACTGAGCTTCTGCCTGCAAGGCCGCATCGAGGTATCCATGCACGGCGAGACTGGCATTTGCGAGGCCGGTGGATCTTGGGTCGTG
Source organism: uncultured Chloroflexota bacterium (assembly GCA_964522375.1). Lineage (GTDB taxonomy): Bacteria > Chloroflexota > UBA11872 > UBA11872 > UBA11872 > UBA11872. Next base: position 7,108 of record CAZFVB010000051.1, on the reverse strand, counting down.
CCTGGTGACGTCGAACATGCAGCACACGCCCTCGAGGACTCGTTGATCCTCGAAGTGTTTAGCCCGGTTCGGGAAGAATTTCTCGACTAGCCAGACCCAGCATCCTCAGCAACCACATCGTTCATTAGGAACCGAACGGGTTTTCTCCGATTAACTGCCGTGTTCTGAGGGCAGGGAGGTCACATGGCGAATGTCGTAGCGGCCCGGACTCTGAACTGGCAACGCGCCGCTACTGATCATTTCAACCAGCGGCGATGTCCGCGTCTTCATCGGCAAGTCCACCAGACTGTGCGAACGCGCCGACTCGTAGATTGCCATCAGGATTTCCTGAGTCCGAATGCACCAACGAGCCTCCTGGTAATGGCCGTCGGCCTCACCCGCGACCCATCGCACAAACGCGTCAATTTCGCGCCGTCGCGCGTCCCGATAGGGATCGCCATGAAATTCAAATGATTCAACCCGACCGTCGGCGCGATGAACCCGTAACCCGATCGGATCATTCGGTGTCTCTCCCGGTTTAATCGCTTCTCCTTCAGTTCGTACGATTAGCATGCCCTCGGTACCAACGACCGTGTGGCGATGTTTTTCCATCCCACCAGACGCTGGCGTCTCACCTTCCAATACGAGGCGCGACCCATCAGCAAACCCGACAATACCGAAGGCCCTCTCCTCGGCCGGCCATCCGCGCTCCCAGCGGTCAGAGTCCCGTTGGACATTCCCCATCACCCACTTAGGGTCCGGGTCACCCATGATGAACAAGGCCCGATCACACCCATGACACATCTGGTTCATCATGCCGCCTTGTTCATACCAGACATGTGACATCTTGACGTCCCCAATAGCCCCGTCAGCAATCAGTTCACGCGCCTGCTGTATCTGCGTCAGGTAGCGACTTTCGTGGCCAATGATGAGCTTGACGCCATGACGCTCACATGCCGCCAGCATGGCCCGGGCCTCACCCATGTTGTTCGCCATACCCTTTTCACACAGGATCCCCTTCGGCGCGTAGCGGGTAGCCGCCATAATCGTGAGTGCGGCATGGGATGACTGCTCGGTCGCAATACTGATGAGATCCGGCTGCTGTTCGGCCAACATCGTTTCAAAATCCGTGTATCGCGCCTCAACGTCGTGCTCATCCGCCACCGCATGGAGCCGACTCTCATCGAGGTCGCAGATCCCAACAAGGTCGGCGGTCCCGGCCTGAATATATCCATCCGCGTGGTTACGCCCGACCCCACAACCTACAACCACCGCTTTAAGATTTTTGTGTGCCATGCCGATCACATCCATCAGCCTCGATCACGCGCATTTGATCAGGTCTGGACGCATCGGTCAATTCCGCAGACCTACGGCGGGCTCCATACCGAGAACACAACGGGGAACAACTTTTATCCCAGCCCTGCCGGCCGGTCTCCTGCCTGGGGAAGCGGTGGGTCAGCAGGCAGGGGCAACTGGATCTGCTCACCCGTGTGCCACGAGGCATAGATTGCCAGAATAAGTTCCAACGAGGCTCGGCCAGAGGCCGCCGTAACCAGCGGGTCACGATCTTCCTCAATCGCGCCAAGGAAATCAGCTAACTGCATCTGATGAAACATGGGCATTCCGGTCTCCATCTGGCCTTCCAACTGCCAGTCGGCCTGCATCGGCGATCCTGGAACGTTCCAGAGACTGGTGCCCCCGTCCCCAGTTTCGCCAGTCTCCCGGATCCCCACACTGCTCCCGTTGTCACCGTGGATATGAATCTGGGAGACGACAGGAGGATCGACACAGAGCGTCGCGATCAAAGTGCCCAGCGCCCCACTGGAAAATTGCATGGTGGCCACCACCGTGTCCTCGACATCTACGTAGGCATGCGTAAAATTCGCCGCACGGGCGTGCACCGAGTCCACTGGACCCATCAGCCACCGAAAGGTATCCAGTGCGTGGACAGCCTGATTCATCAGCACTCCGCCACCTTCCCGATCCCAGGTCCCACGCCATGGCGCCGATTCGTAATAGGCCTGGTCCCGACGCCATTTCACCGCGCAATCGCCCAAAATAAGCCGGCCGAGATTCCCCTGATCGAGCGCTTCACGCGCCCGGCGTACGGCCGGCCAAAAACGTCGTTGAAAAATAACCGAAAGCTTGACGCCACTAGCACGAGCCGCTGCAATCATTCGATCCGCATCGGCAAGCGAGGCCGCGATGGGTTTCTCCACGATCACGTGGACGCCACGCTCAAGGGCGACCTGCGCCGCCTGCCAGTGCTCGGGGTGCGGCGTGCAGACCGAAGCCACCTCTACACCAGCAGCGCATAACTGATCCACATCGGTACACACCGACACATTCGCTGCACGTTCCGTGAGCGCCTCCGCCTTCGCCCGTTCCATATCGCACACAGCCACCAGCCTCGCGTTGGGGAGGTTTTGATAGGCCGCCATATGGTGCCGGGCAACTTTTCCACACCCGATGATGCCGACGCGGTGGATCTTGCCCACGTGCTTGTACCCGTTCCGAAATCTGTGAGGAAAGAATAGCGTGACAATCGGGATCCCGAAGAATGCTCGTGTAAGCCCACCAGGCAACCACGCTACCCCGATGAAACTGCTACTTTTTGACCGGGACCATGTCGATGAACCACTCGAGCAGGTGCATCACCAATGAACAAGCCCTCCATAAGCGTCATTACCTTCGACGGTCCCCATACACCTCCAACACTCCGCCGGGTCCCAAGACCTCTTGTACCACCCCGAGGCGCCCTCGTTCGCATTGAAGCCTGCGGCGTATGCGGTACGGACCTCCACATCCTTCGTGGCCACTGGCCCGGCGAGCTCCCGTGGCCCCTGACCCTCGGCCACGAACTCGCCGGGGTGATCGAAGAACTCGGGGCTGAACTCACCAGCGACTACATGGGACAGCCCCTCCGGGTTGGGGATCGGGTCATGATGCCGCCACTGATGTCATGTGGAACCTGTCATTACTGTGTCCACTACCCCACCCGTTCCAATCGTTGCCTAAACCCCACCTACTACGGACGCAAGATTGGCTTTGAGCGCCCGCCGCACCTCTGGGGCGGATGGGCCGAAATGGTCTTCATTGACATGGAAGCCTTCCCGGCCACCAAGGTCTTCCGACTACCGGACGACATGCCAATCATGGTCGGAAGTCTGGTCGAACCCTATGCCTCGATCACCCGGGCCTTTAACCGGGCATCGACGCAAGCAACCGATGGATTCAAAGCCGGTGACTCCGTCGTCATCCAGGGATCAGGACCGATCGGCGTCCTTGCAATCATCGCCGCTCGTCAGCGTGGAGCCGGCCCCATCGTCGTCATCGGAGCACCCGAGCATCCCCGGCTGACGCTCTGCCGAGCCTATGGCGCCGACGCCACGATTTCACTGGATACCCACCAATCACCGACGCACCGGATCGACGCCGTGCGCAAAGCCACCACCAAATTCGGTGCTGACCTCGTGATGGACTGCAGCGGAAATCCTGAAGCCGGACCCGAGGGCATCGAGATGGTCCGAGACGGCGGAACCTACGTTGAAATGGGCCAATTCACCAATGCCGGCAGCATCGATACCAACTGGCACCGAATCTGCACCAAGGAACTTCAAGTACTGGGCAGTTGGGCCTTTACCCCCGAAGACATCGCGCAGGCTATGGCGAATCTGTACGCCGTTCAGGCGTCCTATGACTGGTCACAGATGCAACGTCCGTTCCCCCTGACCGAACGCGGAGTCGCAGACGCGATCCACAGCGCCACGACGATGGCATGTGTAAAGGCCACCGTGATTCCCGAACCCCGTGACTAAGACCGGCGCCCTAGCGACACGCCATCCGTCCTGGACGACCGGACGTTAGTGCGTCGTTTCACTCGACTTCATGGCAGCTCGCGCAATGCGTTCGCGTTCACCAGGCAACCACTCGGCATAACGTAACTTCGCTCGATCCGGATCAGACACAGGCAATCCAGCAGCGACCCGCTCACGATGCAGCGGATGCTCACGTTGTGTCAGAGGGAATTCCACGCGACGACCAGCAAAGTGCGATTGCCACGTCCCTTCCATCATCTCCATAACCGCTCGACCTTCATGCCCGTCACATTCGTGTTCACGATCCTCATCCAACATCCGAACCGTTTCTTCCACCATCCAGAAGTCATCCGCATCCTGCACGCCGGGAAATTCCCCATAGTAATCGTAGCCATGAAGATAGCGGTCCGTATCGGCGAGCTCGTGCTTCTCCCACGGCACATCACCCACCACCGCATCACGTTGGTGTCTGACGAAGAGTTCACGTGCATTGAACAGGCAGATCGCACCCTCCTCACCGTAAATCTTGATATGAATCCATCCGTCACTGGGCACACTCCGATGGTGGACCTCGGCAAACACGTTTAGGCCATTGGCAAAGGCGTACATCGCTGAAATGTCTTCGCCAGCGATCAACCCGAACCCGTTAGGACCTTCAACAATATCGTCGACTCGGGTCGGGCGACCTCCCGTCTGACACATCGCCATCACCGAATGGACCTCGCCCGCGAAGCGACGGGTGGCGTTGAGGACATGAGTCTCAATATTGAGCAGGTCATAGCCCCCGTAGTAGCCCTTGCCCCGAATCTTGATCGAGGTCAATGGCCCGATCTCACCCGCATTGATCAAACGTTCCGCCACCTGGAAAGATGGCGAGGTCCGATTCTGGTGATGCACCGCCAACCGGGCACCGGTGGCCTCGGCTCGTTCGATCATCTGGTCCGCATCCACTAATCGGGTCGCCATCGGTTTTTCAAGCACTACTACTTTTGGTGCTCGATGCTCCAATACGCCAAGCGTCAACGGCGCATGGAGATTCGTTCGCGTGGGAATGTTAATGACGTCCAAATTTTCGCGATCCAGCATCTCGCGGTACTCGGTATAGGTCCGCTCCAACCCGAACTCAGCCGCTGCCGTCGCCAGACGTTCCGTATCGATGTCGGACAACGCCACCAACTCGGTCCGTGGATGCAGCATGTACGCCCGTGCCTGCGAGAGCCCCCGGGGCCCGACACCCAACAACCCCACACGATAGGTGTCCATCTCTATACTCCCGCAGG
>CAZFVB010000051.1:0-1931 GCA_964522375.1 uncultured Chloroflexota bacterium | reverse complement strand
ATCTTCCTCCCACTTTCTGCTAAGTTCCGCCCCATGCCCGCACGCCATGCAGGATCACGATGAAAGTCACCAACGTTACAACCCACCTCATCAACTCCGCCTGGCGTAATCTTGTCTTCGTCCGCGTCCACACCGACGAAGGTGTCATTGGTACCGGCGAATGCACGCCGGTGTACGCCACCGGTGCCCTCGGCACCGAGGGCGCGGCCCGAGAAATCGCGACCTATCACCTCCTTGGACACGATCCACTCGACATCGAAGCGTTTTACGACCGGGCCTACCGCGAAAGCTTCTGGGGTCGGAACCCCGGGGTACTGTTTATGGGTGGGGTCAGCGGAATTGAGCACGCGCTATGGGACATCATGGGCAAGGTCATGAACGTCCCGGTATGGCGCCTGCTTGGCGGCAAATGCCGGGACCGACTTCGCCTGTACGCAAATGACTGGTATCGGGACGCCATCGCCGCAGGAACCTCGGAAGCCTATGCCGAGGCCGCCAAGAAGGTCGTCGATGATGGCTTCACTGCCATGAAATTCGACCCGTTTATGGAGGATTCAACGGTCGCTGCTGGCATCCCGCCCAAGCACATTGATAGCTTTAAGGACGGCGCTATCGTCGATCGTGTCGCCGCCGTTCGCGAAGCCGTCGGACCCGACATCGACATCATCATCGAAGTCCATGGATGGCTCGATGTTCGCACGGCGATCCGCTTCGGCCGTAAGTTCGAGCCTTTCAATCCAATGGCCTATGAAGAACCTATTGAACCAAGCAACGTTGACGCAATGAAAAAAGTGTCCGACCGCGTCGACATCCCCATCGCCTCAGGCGAGCGCATCTGCACCCGGTACGGCTTCCGCGAGTACATTGAACAGCAAGCCCTCGACATCATCCAGCCGGATATCGGCGTCTGTGGCGGGATTGCTGAGCTCCGAAAGATTGCCGCGCACGCTGAGACCTATCACATCGGCATTGCCCCACATAACTGCAATGGACCGGTTGCGACCGCCGCGACTATCCATGCCGACTTCGCGACTAGCAACTTCGTGATTCAGGAATGGTTCCCCTACGAATCACCCGAACACTATGGTCTGGTCGACTATCCCTACGAACCGACCCATAACAATGGGTACCTTGATATTCCCGACCGGCCTGGCCTTGGCATCGAACTCACGGATCTTGCGCTGGCCCACAACACCTATAAGGCCCTGCACTAAGGGCCCACAGCGAGCTGGGCGGCCTCAGTCAATCACGTCAGCCATAGCCCGCAGGAAATTTTCACCGGCAATCCCGGCGATCGCTCGTGACGAGTAGCCACGACGCTCAAGCGCCGCGAGAAATCCAGTCGCCTCGGCAGCACTCGAGAAACCAACAACCGGATCCTCCAGATATTGAAAGTCTGTGCCGATACCCACGTGTTCTTCACCTGCCACATCCACCATGTGATCCACAACATCAACCAGGGCATCTACCGAAGCCGTAGGGAATTCGATGAACGGGAGTGCCGCACCAACAAGTCTGGCCTCCGCCTCAAACGGATCAACGATCCCATGCCTGATGTCCTCCAACAACTGCAGGCGGGTCTCCCGCAACCCATCATCAACGTCTCCCTGAAGCACCCGATCACGCGAGCACCGAATATCGACAAACGCGGACGAACAATGGATGCCAATCACCCCGCCTGAATCCGCAATGCGTTTCATGTGCGCGTCAGTCAGATTTCTCCGTAGTGGACTCACGGCCTGCGCGTTGGAATGGGAGGCCACAATCGGATCGGTGGTCTGTTCCAACACATCATCAATCGCCTGCTCGGAAGCATGAGACACATCCATCAAAATACCGAGGCGGTTCAATTCATCCACGACTTCACGACCGAACGCAGTGAGCCCTCCCGGCATCCGCTGTTCCGCGTCACAATCGATCCAGTCCTGAGG
>CAZFVB010000050.1:428-11515 GCA_964522375.1 uncultured Chloroflexota bacterium | reverse complement strand
TTACGCGCCTTGGGGGTTGGCGGCCACATCGGCTGCGCACATGCCCATGTCTACATCGCGAGCGACCGCACGGATCTGGTTGCCGTCTGCGATCTCGATCCCATGACACTGGACGCCTTTGGCGACGAGTTCGATGTCGAACAACGTTATAGCGATTACGAAACGATGCTTCGTGAGGAACGCCCCGATATTGTGAGCATCGGGACTCCCCAACAAGCCCATGCGGCGATGACCACGCTCGCCGCCACCCGGTATCAGCCGCGAGCCATCATCTGTGAAAAGCCCATGGCCAGCAGCACTGGCGAGGGGTACGCCATGCTGGCCGCCTGCCGCGCCAACAATGTCAAACTCGCCATTGGCCACCAGGGTCGGTTTCTCAGCCTGCACGAACGAGTTCGGGAACTACTCGCCGAAGGCGCTATCGGACGTGTCCTGACCGTGCACGCTGGTCCGCAGAAGCCGGATGCCGGCTTGATGAACATTGGCACCCACAACCTTAACTACCTGCACTATATGCTTGGCGATCCCACGCCGCAGTGGGTGCTCGCCAATGTGCAACGAACCACCGACCGCTATGAACGAAGTTGGCCCGCCGAAGATTTGGCTGGCGCCATTATCGAATTCGAAGGTGGCGTACGGTTGTGCCTGGAAAGTGATCTCCCACCAGCCGGCATGGAACGCAACGTACGTACTTTCGTCGGCACAGAAGGCATGATCCTGCTCGATGGCAGCTTCGCCGGCAATCATGACATCAAGCTGCTGCGTTCTGGGGCCTCGGGCTGGGAAACCGTTGCCTATGGCGAATCCACTGATTTTGCGCAGGCTCGAGCACGAGAACTCGACGCATTGGCCGCGTGGGCTAGCGGTGATGCCGATGAACATCGGGAAGATGCCAATCTGGCAATCCACACACTCGAAATCCTCATGGGGATCTATGAATCAGCCCGAACCCATACCCTCGTTCACCTGCCAATCGCAACGCAGTGCTCACCGCTGCAGCAAATGTTGACCGATGGAGATTTATCCGTAGAACACCCGGGCCGGTATGACATCCGGCACATCGCTGCAACCCCCGAGTAAGGAGACAACCAATGGCGACCTATCGTGCCGGCATTATCGGACTGAACCTTGGCCAATCTCATGCTCGTGGATTCGAGCAGGCGGAAGGCATCGAGGTTGCGGCCGTTTGTGATATTGACGAAAACCGGTTGGAAGAAGTTGGAGACCAGTATGACGTACCTGGTCGATACACCGACGCGGAAACCATGCTGCAGGAAGCGGCGCTAGATGTTGAGAGCGTGGCAACACCAGCTTCCCTTCATCCAGCCATGACGCTGCTAGCTGCTCGTTATCCGGTCAAGGCCGTCATTTCCGAAAAGCCCCTCGCGAATTCGATGGGCGAGGCTGAATCCATGGTCAATGCATGCAACCGCGCCGGCATCAAGCTTCTTTGCGGCTATCAAGGTCGGCATTTCGGCGCATTTGAAACCGCACGTAATCTCATCGCCGATGGAGCCATTGGAAATCCCATCGTCGTAAAAGTCGGCGTTGAAGAAGGCGGATTAGCCAACCAGGGCTCTCACCTCATCGACCGCGCGCTCTATGTGCTTGGGGATCCTGATCCGATTTGGGCACTTGGTCAGGTCCAACGTGAAACGGATCGGTATGAGCGGGGCTATGTCTGTGAAGACCTGTGCTTTGGTATCGCGGCGGTCAACGGTGGCGCTCGAATCGTGTATGACAACGATATTGGACCCCATGGCGACCTCACCAACCGTAGCTTTGTGATTGCCGGTGATGACGGAACTATCACCCTGGAACCTGACACCGGTCTGTCTTATGGCCTACGCCTCATCTCGGCCAACCGTGACGACTGTGTCATTCCCCCAGAGAAAGATCCCCTCGACCACATGGTGGCGCAAGCCAACGAACTAGTAGCCTGGCTCGATGGCAGAGTTGATGGACACCGTCAGGATGGGAACCACGCCATAAAATCACAAGCCATCATGATGGCAATTTATGAAAGTGCACGAACCCATACCGCAGTAGACATACCGATGCAGACGAAGCTGGCACCGCTGGAAGCAGCGATCCGCGACGGATCTCTCGTGGTCAGATATCCGGGTGCCTATGACATCCGTCGGCCGTTCGTATACCCGAAAGACGACGTGGGTTAGCCAGCACCCCGGCTACGCGCATTCCTCGTCGAAATCGGATTCGCCGCAGATATTCATCAGCGTGTGGTGCACGGCCCGGTCGTGGTCGTAATTGAAACGAGGTTCCTGCTCGCCCCGAATACACCCAACAAACTCGTTGATGTCATCGAGGAAAGGCACGTGCAACCCTGAGCCATGCACATGCCAACCAGCCTCCCCAGCCTCCACACCACCTGTATGGATCGCAACAGCCGCGGACCGGTCACCGACAGTGCCCCATGGAGAAACAATTGCCTGGGCGTCGGATCCATATACCTCAAAACTACGAGGCCGCCGTTGTTCTGTTTCAAGATGACTGACTTCGATCGTGGCAATAGCCGATGGATACTCCAGAACCACGGTGGCGTTATCCACATACCCTGACTCTCGGAAGCGCTCCGTCCGAAGAAATGGATGCACGTGGTCCGGCACACCAAGAACAGCCATCGTGAGGTCAAGGGCATGGCATCCAAGGTTGTAAAAAATGCCGCCTTTAAAATAGGCACCGCCATCAACGTACGTATCGGACTTCGGATTGTAGGCACCGCACATGTGCGCCCGGACTCGGAACACCTCGCCGAACTCACCGGCCGCGACCATATCGAACACCCGAAGAAAATGCGGCATAAAGCGATTGTTAAAGCCCATTTGAAAGAGCAAGGCCCTCTGCTCGGCAAGCTCGGATAGCTCCTCCTCATGGTCATGGGTCCAGCCGCACGCCTTCTCCATTAACACGTGCTTTCCAGCCTGTAATGCCCGGCGGGCATACGACGGATTTTGCCGCTCGGCTCCACCAATCACGACGCCCTGAATCGAGGTGTCCTCAAGGATTGTTTGAATATCCTCCACATACGGGACACCGGTGGCATTCGGTTGCTGTTCGTTTGCCGCGCGCACAGATTCATTCGGCTCATAAACGCCTGCAAGATCAATCCCGTCAAGATCACGCAACCATCGAAGCTTCCCCGGGACATGTCCGTGTTGGGCACCAAGTACACCAAGCCGGACTGCGTCACTACTCATTACAAACCCTTCCATCTTTTTGAGACACCCTCCTCATCGAGTGTTAGTACACCCGCGTGGCCGGTATCGTTACGACTCCTTGCGTGCCCCTCGAGGTACCACCATCAACGGCATGTGGACGTCAGTCGGATGCGCGAGGCGAAGAAAATAATGGCCAAGACCGGATGATCCAAGCATAAAGTCAGGACTGTAATTGCCAGGCTCGTCACCCAGCCAGAGAACCGAGCTGTTCACCTCATGCTGATACACCATTGCCGCATCACCAAAATCCGCCGCGTGCGAAAACCACGAATCATCCCCGGTAACCCGGGCCAACTCGAGCAATAGCTCTCCGTTCCCTGACAGACCATGACATTGGCTTGGGTTTTCACGAATGTCAGCTGCGGCCCGTGTCGCCTCGCCACATCGACACGCTAAGTCCAGCAGCCCGTTACTATCGAAAATTTCTGCGGCCCGTATCGCAAACAAGCCGATGCCGGGCGGACCATGACACCACTGCACACGCGGATCATGCGAATCATCTGGCCACCGCCCCCAGCCGACACCATAAGCGGTTTCAATAGCCACTGATTCGATCCACGCCGCTGTACCCGTCACCGCATCAGCCAAAGCCTCCTCGTGAGTCACAGACCACAACTCAGCTAGCGCGTAAGCCACACCAGAGGCCCCATGACCAAAACCTGAGCCAAAAAAGGTCCCACCTGGCGTAGCAGATCCAGCCTGTCGATCCCATGCCCAACGCACACCACTCGCATCCCGTGTCGCACATCGCAAAATGTCGTCACCAAGGGCTCTCGCAGTCGCCAATATTCCCTCGTCGTTCGTAGCGTGATAGGCCCGAAGCAAGAACACCAGACTTCCGGATGATCCGGACAACATATGCGTGTCAGGGTAGGAGACGCGGCCAAGCGCCCGAGCACGGGCCATCGCGCAACGGAGCCAGCGAGCCCGACCGGGCAGTTCGAACAGATGTAAGAACATTTGTCCATGACCGGCAAGCCCGGAGTACAGACTCGGATTAGCCATTGCATCGGTCAAGTCGGGCGTGGACTCACGTTCGACCCACATGGCGGCCGCTTCGGCAACTTCACGAGCCTTCGTGTCCTGGGTTATGCGGAAAAGATCCGAAAACAGAAAGATGATGCCGGTCATACCGCCAAACACAGCAGTCGAATACTGTGAGTCGCCCGCATAATTCAGCGTTTCCCAGCGTGCCCCCCCAACAGATGGTTCTGCCATAGCGGCCAGACTGTCGGCCACACTCTGTGCAGCCGTTAAGAATCGGTTGTATGTGTTCATCACGATCAATCAGGAACCTAGTCTGCCTACGGTACTCCATGCACCATTCCAAAAACCCGCGACAGCATACGATTTGAAGCGTACGCTCATACGAATCCACCCAAGCCCTTCGAGCCCGATATGCCGGAAGCGACTGACCCAAGCCAAGAATTTCCGCAGCGCCACGCAGGACTTGCCAATCTGCTGGTTGAATTCAACCAGATGAAATCCTTTATGGATGATCCGTTGATCATTGTTGAAGGTGATGGTGTGCGCGTTCGTGATCACACCGGACAGTGGTACATCGACGGATTATCAGCCGTTGCCGCCGTGCAGCTTGGTCACCGAAACCAGGCAATCATCACGGCGATGACAGAACAGCTCAACAAGATAGCCCTCGCGCTTCCTCTCTATGCCGCCTCAGAACCGGCCATTGAACTGGCCAGACGGCTCGTCGAAATCACGCCCGAGCCGCTCACACACGTCAAATATGCAAGTGGTGGTTCCGAAGCCAATGAAGCCGCCTTCAAAGTAGCTCGTCAATATCATGCACAGACGGGATACCCCGGGAAGTACAAGATTATCTCCCGGTACCGTAGCTACCACGGGGCTACGATGGGCGCACTGGCCGCCAGTGGAGGTGCTGCTCGAAAGCTCCCGTACGAGCCATTTCCCACAGGATTCCTCAAGGTCCATCCGCCAGACTGCTACCGATGTCCATTCGGACTCAGTTATCCCGAATGCGGTGTCCGATGTGCCGAAATCGTGGACGACGTCATTCAGGCAGAAGGTCCAGATTCCGTCGCAGCCTTTATTGCCGAACCCGTGAGCATGTCGACAGACGGATTCATCGCCCCGCCACCAGAGTATTTCAAAATCTTGCGGGATATCTGTGACCGCCACAATGTCTTACTGATCTTCGACGAAATCATCACCGGGTTTGGTCGACTCGGCGAGCTTTTTGGCGCTGACGTCTACAACACGGCGCCTGACCTGATGACCCTCGGCAAGGGTCTCAGTGGCGGATACGCCCCGTTGGCCGCACTCATGATGACCACGCCGATTGCCGAAGCGTTTTGGGGAGATCCAACCGATTCCGTGCACTTTAATGGCGGCCATACCTATGCAGGGAATCCCGTCGACTGCGCCGCTGGAATGGAAGCAATATCGCAGATAGTTGAGGGAGGAGCCCTCGCGAACGGACAGACTCAAGGAGACCGACTTCGAGCTGGATTGGAGGAGTTGGCTGAACGATATGAGCAGGTCGGACGCGTGGATGGACACGGTCTCCTGCAGGGAATCGAATTCGTACAAGACAAATCATCCCGCACCCCATTTCCGCCGGACCACCTCTTGTGCCGATAGGTTGGACAGACCGCCAAAGCGAACGGGTTGATCGGCCGTATGGGCGACCACGAGTTTGTTCTGGCCCCCCCTCTTACATCAACTTCAGACGAAATCGATGAAATGGTAGCGATCCTGGACACATCCATCGCGGAATCACTTGAGACGTTTGACGGCTAAGGATGGATCGCCCCGCATTTGATGATCGAGTTGCCGGCTATGCAATATCCCAGACCCATCGCGACGGACCCACCCTTCAGCCGACTGTCGAGTTCACAACTGCCCACAAAAACAACCGAGTACTCGACGTCAGCACAGGCACCGGATTCACCGCACACGCGCTGCTCCGCACCGGGGCCGAAGTCGTAGCTACCGATATCTCACAGGGCATGCTTCGCCACACCCTGACCTCACCCTCATCTCTCCTCACTGGAGCACTGAGCGACACCCATCGCCTAGCCTTCGCCAATAACGTATTTGACGCAGTGTCCTGCCGGCACGCATTTCATCACTACATCGACGGTCCTGCGGCAATGCATGAAATGGCCAGGGTTGTCCGACCAGGCGGCCGGGTCGTCGTAGCCGACACAATCGCGCCAGAGGACGATACCGCGGCACGAGTGATGCATGAAATCGAGAAGATCCGCGACCCATCCCACGTCGTAAATCGATCAGTGGCAGATCTGCTGGGGCTGTTCGAATCTGCAGGATTGGATCCTGTACAAACCAAGCTCGCAGAAACCGAGCTTCTCTTTGATCCGTGGTGTGACCGAACTGCTGTCGATAAAAAAACACGAGATGGCCTGTGGGACAAATTCACCCGGGACAAAGCCACAAAGCTCATGTTTAGCGTCCACGAGTCCGACCAACACCGAACGTTTTCCTGGCCGAACGCAATAATTGCTGGAGTCCGAGCCTTATAGCATCAGCTAGGATCAGAACCAAGGACTCCAACAACGGGATTGCACCATGGCACAGGCTCCGCTCAGGGTTGGAATCGTCGGATGCGGCGGAATTTCCAGCATGTACACCGACATCTATGCCGGTCTTCACCAACTCGCACACGTAGTCGCGGTTGCCGACCTATCCCCAGTACTTGCCACCAATCGAGCCAAAGCACTGATCACCGCCTATAAAGCTGAGGCCGCAATTGAACGCGCACGAGCTGCAAGCGAGCCCAATCGCGAAGAACGTGTCGCGGCGCAAACCCGCGCTCAATCGGCAGAAATCGCCAGTACCGTCACCATTCAAGAATTTAGCCACCACCGGGATCTACTTGCCCATATGAATGTTGATGCCATCGTGGTGCTCACAGCGCCTTCGGTCCGGAAAGAACCAACCATTGATGGGGCAACCGCGGGCTGCCACGTGTTTATCCAAGGACCAATGGCGCAGAGTGTTGCTGAAGCCGATGAGATGATCGACGCCGTAACAGCGTCAGGCATCAACTTCCACTCGCAGGTTGGTTCACGTTATAGCCGGGGCATGCTGCACGCCCAGCGAGCAGTCGCAAGCGGCCTAATGGGGCAAATAGCACTAGCCCGTGTGGACCTTAACCTTTTCCGACCACAACAGTATTTCCGACCGGGACACTGGCACGGCACCTGGGAGGGGGAAGGTGGAACGGCCGTATTTCATCACGGTCGATATATCATCGATCCCTTCTTATTTGTTGTCGGGTCACCAATCGTTCAGGTCACTTCATACTCCGGCGCCATGCTGCGTGATATCGAAACCGACGACCTCACACTGTCACTTGTTGAATTCGCCAACGGCGCCCGTGGGGTTATTCAAGCATCACTACTCCATCATGAGAACCCGATGGCACCCACATACCGCATAGAGCTCATGGGAAGCGAAGCCTCCCTAGTACTTCACCAGGAATACGTAAAGCCTGGGACTGGACGTAGCCAGTCCTCCGACCCGGGACCAAGTTCCAGCGCACTCGGGTCGCGCGACCGTGGGTGGGAAGCTCAAGTTGGGTTTGGCTCCGACCACGATCCGTCCTTAGTCGACCGCCTGAAAGCCCTCGCAGAGGATATTCCTGACGCCCCTATCAACGCCAGCGAGATCCATCAGAGCCGCCTTTGGCTGCAATCAATCATCACCGAGAAGCCAATGCCTGTACCCATCGAAGTGCCAAGAAACCATGTGGAACTAGTGCGAGCCTCATATAAATCACAGGAAGCCGGAGGGATTCCGGTAGCACTTCCTCTAACCAGTGATGATCCGTTTTATGGATTTCAAGGTCGGCTTACACACGGCAAGAGGATTCCAACCTAAGCGCAGAAGCTAATAGGCACCCTTGCCACGAACGACCACCCACAGCGTCCGAACCAGAATTGTGAGATCAAGCATTGGGGAATAGTTTTGGATGTAGTACAGGTCATACTCAACGTTTTCATGCATGGGTAGTTCACTGCGTCCATTAACTTGCCACCACCCGGTCATACCAGGAAGCACGGCAAGGCGCTGGCGTTGCCACGATTCGTAACGCTCAACCACCCACGGCAACTCGGGGCGGGGTCCGACAAGACTCATCTCACCTCGGAGTACATTCCAAAGCGGCGGTAACTCATCCAAACTTGTCCGCCGAAGAAACCGGCCCACACGCGTAACGCGAGGATCCCCGTGCGGTTTATAGACCTCGCTGGGCTCAGCGCCCTGCTGCAAGGCATCTTCCTGCCGTCTTTCTGCATTCGACACCATAGTCCGGAGCTTATACATGGTGAAAATGCGGCCGTTCTCTCCGACGCGACGCTGCGAAAAAATAATCGGACGCCCGCTCTCCAGATACACCGCCATTGCAAGCGCTAGCAAGACGGGAATCATCAGAACGAGAGCCACACTCCCAAGGAGGAAATCAAAAACACGCTTAACAAAACGATCAAATCCGATAATTACCGGAGCACGGACGCTAATGAGCGGCATCCCCCATACATCCTCAGCACTCGCCCGTCCTGACATGAGATGAAAAACGTCTGGCACTAGACGAACACGAACTGGCATAGCATCCAACTCAAACACTATTTCCTGCATTCTCTCGTGCGCATGCATTGGAAGTGCAATCAGCACCTCGTCAACCGCATGATGCTCAATCAAACTAACGAGATCCCCTGATGCACCAATTACATCGAAACCTTCCACCTTGCCTTCTCGTTTGGCCGGATCATCATCAGCAAAACCAATCACCTCAAAACCGGACCACGGACGATCTCGAATCATCTGGGCGACATGTTCACCAACCGGACCAGCACCAACAATCAAGACACGACTAGAACCTCGATTGGACATTCGGGAACTTCGAAATGCTCGATTAAGTAACCATCTGAAATTAATGATCAGCAGAACATCTATGAACACGAAATAAAGAAAAAGTAGGCGTGACAAAAATTCGACCTTGACGATAAAAAATGCGGCAAAAAGAGCCACCATCGCAACGAGCACCGCCGGAACAAGCACCCGAATCTCGTCGCCAATTCGTAGCAGACGTCGATGGTCATACAAATGAGCAAACCGCAGAAAAAAGGCCCAGATAATAGCCACAATCACATATTCGCGGACCGTCAACCACGCCAACGTCTCTGCGTCGCCAGCCCCATACGGAAGTAAATGCCGTCCCAGATCCGCCAAGAAAAGCGCCAGCATCGTCAGGCCAATATCTGCAATAGCTAGAAACTGCCCAAAAAGACGAGTCCTGTTCCTCACGGACTACCTCGGAACCAGTTCTCGGTAGACTTTTTCAGTCGCACGAGCCATAGCAGCGCGATCGTGATGCACGGCAATTGCCTTACGAGCATTCCGAGAGAGAGTGCGAGCCTCGCCCACGTCTGTCAACAATCGGACCACAGCCGAAGCCGCTGCACCCACGTCACCCTGATCAACCAGAATCCCGGTTACCCCATCCTGAATAAGATCCGCTGTACCAACGGCGCGAGCAGCCACCACAGGAACGCCCGCTGTCATGGCTTCCATCACGGAATACGGTGCGCCCTCCCAACGGGCCAAATGCACATATACGTCAGCCGCAGTCAACAGTTCCCGCGCGTCACTTAAGTAGCCTGGACGAATCGTAGCCGCCTCAACACCAAGCGTCCGTAGGCGGGCCTCGACAGCATCTTTAAGCTCGCCCTCATTCATCCAGACAAAGCGCGTTTCCGGGTGTAATCGATGAACAAGAGCAAAGGTCTCGGCTACGTCAAACGGTGCTTTTTGCGCAGTAAATCGTGCCGTAGTTACAACAACACCTGCATCCTCGGGCAAACCGAGACGATCCCGGGCTTCCGCACGAGACACCGGGTCAAACGAATCAAAGGTGTTGGGGATGTATCGAAGCTTCCTGAGAGATATGACACCAGCAGCGACAGTTCGCTCGCCCTTCGACAACACAATAACCCGAGACGTGATCCATCCGAGAACGCGCTCCTGCCAACGTAGTACCGAACGAACTACCAACCTGGAAAAATTTAAGAAGTAAAAACCGTGCGGCGTGTGAACCGTCCGAGTACCAGAGCAGGCAAACGCAGCAAGCCGTCCAACAAGACCAGCCTTCGTACTATGGGTATGCACCACCTGATGACGTCTGCGCCTGATCAGGCGAGCGAGAGCCAGCGTGGTTCGAAGGTCGGCTATCGGTCGTATAGATCGAACCATAGGTATTTCATGGACAACGACCCCCAAAGCGGTCATGTCTGAAAAGAACGACGTGTCCCCATGAGGATCGGATCGAACTCGAGGACTTGCGATCTCAATCTGAATCTCGTCCTTATCGATCGACTCCACAAGATCCAGTAGATGCCGTTTCGTGCCTCCGATAGTAGCTTCCATGACGTGCAGAACACGGATGGGCCGAGACGACATCAGAGCGCTTAGCGCAGCACCGTCTGACACATCCAGTCATACTCAGCCTTCACACCTTCATGAATCGTCGTTGTCGGATCAAACCCGAGGACAGTCCGGGCCTTGGACGTATCAGCCTGACTATGCAATTGGTCAGCAGGATGTCGATCCGCATAAACACGGTCAGCAGATTTACCAACGACACTTTCCATCTCAGCAACAAGCTCATTTACAGAAGCAGTTGGCCCACTACCAATATTAAATATTTCCCCAATGGGTAATGCGTCCAACACGTGCACCTGAGCATCGACCGCATCATGCACATACGTTAATTCCCGGGTCTGTTCACCATCCCCATAAATCGTGCGCGGATGCCCCATCGCGATCGCCTTAAGGCCAATGTGCACC
>CAZFVB010000050.1:0-418 GCA_964522375.1 uncultured Chloroflexota bacterium | reverse complement strand
GGGCCCAAACCGTGTGTTGTACCGAAGAATCACCGGGGTAAGATTAAACATGCGGTGATAGGGAGTATGCACCGGTTCATCCAATGACTTACTCATGTCATAAAACGACCGGGGTTCAAGTGAGTGCGTCTCCGGCGTAGGAAGCTGAGGATTAAACCCGTAAATTGATGACGTAGAAGCAAAGCTAAATAGCTTCACCTGGGCTTGTAAGGCCGCGTCAGCCAAACGTTGGGTCGTACGACTATTGTCACGCATATAGTGCTCAAAGTTCGTCGGCGTCCAGCCCTCGCGAACACCAGCACGTGCCGCTAAGTGAAAAATGTAATCAGCGCCGTTCAGTATGGAGTCGAGATCCAATTCCATGAGGTGGCCTTCAACCATCGTGAACCGATTTGATCCAGCGAGCTCATACGCATTT
>CAZFVB010000049.1:0-11895 GCA_964522375.1 uncultured Chloroflexota bacterium | reverse complement strand
TGCTGGTTGAGAACACAATTGAACAAGTAAGGCTCTACTCCTTCGTTCGCACATGCGTATGAAGTCGAAAAATAGGTTGGCAGGACGAAATTATGTTTAGCAATTTGGTGTCTTTTGCAGGCGTTCTTTATAATTAGCAGTAACAGCGCCAGTTTTTGGCGCGAGTTATTCATCAAACAGACATTTTTCCTACTTTAAAACAGACGTCGCTGTGTGCCACGCGTCGGTACAGCATAGGTGGCCACATCAGATTCAGAAACGGAGTTCTTTGTGAGCGCTGCGCTTGATCGATTACGTTCTGCCTTCACGAAAGTGGATCGCAAGTATGCACCTGTGGCTATGTGGAATTGGAATGGCCATCTCCATGAGGCCGAATTAGGCCGCCAGCTCACAGAATTCGCGGGGCACGGTCTCGCTGGTGTCGCGATGCAGGCACGAGAGAGCCTGCAGACACCTTATTTCGGTGGTCGATGGTGGGATGCGGTGGACTACACCGTTCGTAAAGGTCAAACCGCTGGCCTCACGACCTGGATTTGTGACGAGTATGGCTCGCCAAGTGGTTCTGCTGGATCGACGGATGCCCGAAATGGGCAGACCATCTCTGCCGTTTTGTCGGCTGGTCCAGAACATCATGCAAAAACACTGGTTCGCAAGATTCATAAGATTGAGGGACCACAGCAAATTGCGTTGGAAGGTCGGTTCCCGTCCGGTGATCCGCTTGTTCAAGTCGCTGCTCGTCTTGACAAGGATGGACACCTGGATCCGTCGACGTTCGAAAACCTTACGAGGGCGAACACATGGTCATGCCCTGAGGGTGAATGGCGACTAATTAGTTTCTCGGTACTTACGTTGGATCATCACATTGATTACTTGCGGCCCCAGACAGTGAAAGCTTTTCTAGCGGCTACCTACAATGCGTACGAGGCCCGTTATAAATCCGGATTTGGTTCTGAAATTCCCGGTATTTTTTCCCATGAACCACACATTGCCGCCGAGCCGTTGCCTTGGACCAACGCATTGCCAGCACGGTTCAAGAAAGATAACGGATACGACATTCTTGAGGTGCTGCCCCTCTTAGTGCTCCGTGGCGGTGATGAAACAAGCAAGGTTCGGTGTGATTTCTATGAAACGGTTAGTGCTCTGTATGAAGAGGCATGGTTCGAACAAATCAGTTCCTGGTGTAAACGGCGGGGTTTGGAGTGGACAGGTTATACAGAGGAGCATGTAGCTGCTCATCCGGCGCGTCAGGGCAATTACTTTCGGACAATCCGGCACCTATCTATTCCTGGGACTGACCATCATGGATTCCGGCTTGATCGTCCACGAACGGTACAAGCGGCTGAAGTTAAATCAGCAGTGTCAGTCGCGGCGCTCAATGGGGTGGATCGAAGTCTAGCTGAGGCCTTCGGCGGCGCAGGATGGGGGGTGACCCCAGATCAGCTTCGTCATGGTGCCAGTCTGCTTGCGGCGTACGGGATTGGGTTTCAAGTGTTTCGGGGCTTTTTCTATTCAATGGGTTCTGCGGATGCGGCTGATGATTGGCCGCCCAGCCTTTCGCACCAGAATCCATATTGGCCGCATTTCGGGGAACTAGTTGACTATGTGACGCGGTTATCTTCAATTGTCAGTCAGTCAAAGGCGTCGACCTCCATTGGGGTCGTATATCCATGGGCGAGTATTGCTGCGAATACGGCTGATGGACGGCCGAATGGTCGGGCCCGTGAGATTGCCTCAATCTACGAGGGACTCATTGATGGTCTTCTTGATAAGAGCGTGGATGTCCATGTGCTTGACGAAACCGTTTTAGGTGAAGCCCGTCTTGAAAATGGGGTGTTGAAGCAAGGTGATGTGGCTGTGGACACTCTCATCTTGCCCCCCATGCCGGTCATTGGTCGGCCGGCAATGCGTCGTATTGCCGCATTTGCTCGGTCTGGGGGTGTGGTTGTTTCTGTAGGTGAGCGTCCGTCCGGTAGTAGTGAAGCTGGTGCCAAAGATCGTGGTATTTCTCGAACAGTAACGGACGTCTTTGGTAAGAATGCGAGTGCTTCTGCTGGCTCAAAGATCGGCAAGGGGAGAGCCTACGAGGTCGGTGCAGACCTTCCGGAAGCAATAGAAAATATCGTGGGGATTGTCGCACCGAAGATCACAGTGGAAGGCAGTCCTGATGTGTTTGCTGTGGAGCGTCACGTCGATGGGGCTGCGGTCCAAATAGTTGTAAATCGCTCAGAAACTAAAGCGAAAGTCTCAGTTACGAGTGGCGCTTCAGGTGGTGCTGAGGTATGGAATCCAGAGACGGCAGAGATTGTTCCGTTGCCGCTTGCAGGACCACGTGGAAAACGGAAATTCGATCTTGAGCTGCCGCCGCATGCTACACGTCTTGTGGTTTTTGATGCATCAGCCAAGGCTGCTCGTGCGAAGCGTGGGGGCTCTAGCAGGAGACCAAAGAGAACGGAATTCAAGACTGATTGGACCTTTGCGCTTGCGGACGGGACCCCCATTGGTCAAGGGTCTGTGAAGCAATTTGAGTTGCCAGTGTTGCGCACAGAGAGTTTTGCTTTGGGTCATGGTCGGCTTGAGCAACTGAGAGATCCGTCGTACGACGATGCCGACTGGCCTGAGACGTGGTTGGTCCGTGCTGGAGCTGACATAGTCGGAAACTGGCGAGGGAAATGGATTACTGGCGTAAGAAAACACGGTGGGTGGGCTGTTGATCGTTTGAGTGATCAACATCGGCGTCTGAGATTTACTCGGTCAGTAGAAGTTAATGAACCTCCGATTAAGGCGATGGTTTCGTTTTCAGCGGTTGATGTCGCCTCTGTCTATATGAACAACATTCAGGTAGGAAAGTCTGAGGAGTGGGCGACTCCTGTCACATTCAATCTAATGCCTTACTTAAAGCTCGGCGAGAACACCATTGTTGTCGACGTGGAGTGCACGTCTGACTCGCCCATATCGATGCTGCTGGAGAGTCAGATTGATTTGCGCTCGGGGGATTCCGTGGTCCTTGTTTCAGATAGCACCTGGGATGTTGCAGCTATTCCGACGGAAGTGTGGTCAGAGCGTTCGTATGATCGTGACACTCCGCTTGTGACATGGGAGCGAGGCCGTCCACCTATTCAGCCTTGGGGCCACATGCCGTTGAAGGGTGACCAAACGGATTTTCCTCGGACGTTGATGTATCGGCAACGGCTTCCGGTCGGTTGTGTGGGAATTGGTATTCCCAAGATCAAGGGGGACTACAAGGTGTTCGTGGACGTTCGTGAACGCCAAGCTGACATTGAAGGTATTTACAACATAACCACCGGGAAGCTGCTCAGTGTGGAGATCGTTGCAGTGGATCGTTCAAGCGGGATTCTTGGCCCGCTTGACTTGTATGCACGCTCTGTTTCCGTCGCGCTCAAGCCTTGGGCTGAGCTTGGTTATGGATGGTATTCAGGGACAGGGATATACGAGCGGAATTTCGATTTAACTGCTGGACAGGCTGACTCTCGTGTCGTCTTGGAACTTGGCGATGTACGTCATACGGCAGAGGTGTTTGTAAATAATCGTCGGGTTGGTGCACGGCTTTGGGCACCGTATGAGTTCGACATATCTCCTTACGTGCAGAAGGGATTGAATTCGTTGACCGTGCGTGTGAGCAACTTGCTCGCGAACGAGATGCGGTGGAAGCGTGACGAAACCCGCATGGGAGATCCGTGGCATCGGTACTGGCATGAGGACAACATCGAATCAGAATCTCTGGTCTCTGGTTTGTTGGGGCCTGTAAAGGTTCGTTTCGAATCTATTGGCTAGGGCCAGCTGTGGATGAACTGCATTGGTCAAGGTTGGCGTAGTTTCTGATGAAGCTGTATGCACGCGCCTTGTCATAGGTTTCAAGTCGTTCGATTCGGCCACATGCGGTCATAACGACCGGCTTGTTTTCAGGCAGGTTCTTATCCGGCTGAACAATGACGTCGTGGCCTTCAAATTCGGCCGCTAGCCGTTGCATTTCATTGGTCAGAGCGGCGATGGCTGGGTTGAAGTGGACGATTACGAATCCGATTTCTAGGTTTGCGACCTGAATTTCATCCGGTAATGTCTCGGTTCGGAATCCCGGTGCTGCAGTTTCGTTTACGCGCGGGCCGGATGTTGGTGGATCGGTGGCATACGGTTCATGGGGTTCGGTGACTGATGAGAGAACGGTGGAGGTTTGGAGGTTGGTTGATTCTCCAGGAGCTGGAGGATTTGCTTGGTTCATACATATGAAGTTCAGCGGCATCAGCACCGCCATCATTGCTGCCATGTACAACCAGAATCCGCGACCGAGACCGCCGCGACGCGATCGACCCGAGTCTTTGTTGTTTTTATTGGCTCGCTCTTGCTTGGATGGCTTTGACGAGGAAGCAGACGAACTATTGGTTTGATTAGGCCGTTTGCTTGCGCTGCGGCTACGACGACGACGACGCGATGCCATCTAACTTACCCTCCGGTGAGATGGTAGAAGTATAGAGAAGCTTTTGGATGGGTTTGAGGGAAGCAAGAGATGTCGTGTCTCCGGTTCACACAGGTCCAAAAACAGGTCTAGCTACGCTACACTCCGTAAAGCAAGCTAAGAGGCTTGCCTGAAGCTTCCCCACATTCGCTCGATTAATTGGTTTAGTCGTGGCATGAGGTTCGTTTGAATGCCAGTTGTTTCTCCCAAGCGCGAGTTTGTTGACGGTCTTAGACAACATCAAGCTGATACGGGATCGGTTCCAGTCCAGATTGCATTGTTGAGTGCGCGAATTGACGAGCTTACTGATCACCTCAAGGTTCGGACAGGTGACAAGCATTCTCGTTATGGATTACTCAGAATGGTTGGACGTCGGCGAAGGTTATTAAAGTACCTTCAGCGTAAAGATCCAGAACGGTATCGAGAGGTCATTACAAAGCTTGAGATTCGGGCGCGTCGGTAACGTACTGTACGTGGGAAAGTTTGGATGAGTGTGTCGGATCAGGATCGAACGACACAGCTAAATGAATTGGCGATTCGTGCCGAAGCGGAATCGCAATTCTTAAGCAGCAATAATTAATTTTTAATTGCTTCGGCACTGGATTATGGGGACCTAAGAAAGAGCCAAGAACCGAGGGCGCAACCGTGTTGCGGGCTCGCTTCTTCGCTCTTCGTCCCTGATGATGAGGAGTTGTGAAATGCATAAGATTGAAACCCAGTTTGGGGGTCGGCGTCTCACGTTTGAGACCGGTCGGCTAGCTCCACAAGCGCACGGCGCGGTGGTGGTGTCCTACGGTGACGCGGTAGTGCTTGGCACGGTTGTTATGTCCAAGCCATTTAGAGAAGGTCTCGACTTCTTTCCGTTATCGGTTGATTATGAGGAGCGGAGTTATTCCATAGGGAAGATTCCAGGCTCTGTGTTTCGCCGGGAGGGACGACCGCCTCTTGCGGGGAGTCTTGCGTCCCGATTAACCGATCGGCCACTTCGGCCCTTGTTCCCAGAGGGTATGCGTAGTGAGGTTCAGATCATCCTCACAGTGCTCGCTCATGATCATGCTGTAGAGACTGATGTCATTGGAACGATTGCTGCTTCGGCAGCGCTGATGATATCAGGAATTCCGTTTGAAGGTCCTGTGGCTGCGGTTCGCGTCGGGTTAACAGATGGTGCATTTTCCATTAATCCGACGATTCAGGAAAACTCAGAGGGTGAGCTTTTTTTGGGAGTCGCGGGTAATCGCGTTGTTGTGGGGATGCTCGAAGCCGGAGCCAGCGAGATAGACGATGACAAGATGATTCAAGCTATTACCTGGGGCCAAGAGCAACTACAGGCAGCTATCGATCTACAGCTTGAGCTTCGCGATTTGGTCAAGCCTGAGCCCCGTGAGGCGATTATGGAACTTCCAGATCCTGCGATAGCTCCAGCCATAGAGGAGAGATTTGGAGACGGAATTGCTGAGGCCATGCGTATTACTGATCGGTCTGAACGCAGTGAACGGATGCATTCGATTCAAGATGAGGCTGTCGAAGTCTTTGCGGAGCAATACGAAGCCGGCGATGTAGGTGTAGCTATGCATGACCTGGAAGGTGCATATGCACGGCGTGCGATCGTCATTGACAATGTGCGACCTGACGGACGTGCAGAAGACGAAATTCGTTCGTTGTCAGCTGACGTGGGCGTGTTGCCCCGCGTGCACGGCACGGGTCTTTTTCAGCGTGGAGAGACACAGGTGCTTTCTGTCGTGACGCTCGGAACAATGCGTGATGAGCAAAAAATTGGTCTGAGTGATCTTGAGGAACTCGTTGGGCCGAAGCGATATATGCATCACTACAATATGCCTCCATTTGCGTCGGGTGAAGCTCGTCGTCTTGGAGGGCCCCGTCGACGTGAAACTGGTCACGGAGCACTTGCCGAGCGGGCCTTGTTGCCCGTGGTCCCGCCACAGGAGGAGTTTCCCTACGCTATTCGTGTGGTTTCCGAGGTTCTTTCCTCTAACGGATCAACGTCGCAGGGATCTGTCTGTGGGAGCTCGCTGGCGCTGCTTGATGCAGGCGTGCCTTTAACGGCACCGGTGGCAGGAATATCTATAGGTTTGGTCACGGCCGATGATGGCTCGGTGAAGGTTCTGACAGATATTCAGGGTGCTGAAGATCACTTCGGCGACATGGATTTCAAGGTGGCTGGTACAGAACGTGGGATTACTGCAATCCAACTCGACATCAAGGTTAAGCATTTGACAGCAGAGATTATTGAGACGGCAATTCGTCGTGGTCGGGATGCCCGGATCAAGATTCTTGAAGTGATGAACGGAGCGATCTCGGAGCCACGGAGTGATGTCGGCGAGTTCGCGCCGAAAATTGTTAAGACGCAGATTGATCCTGAAAAAATTGGAGCCATCATTGGCCCTGGTGGACGCACGATCCGTCGACTTGAGGCCGACACCGGGGCCTCCATTGATATCCAGGAAGATGGGACGATCATGGTCGGGGCACCGTCACGAGATGGTTCCGATCAGGCCCTTCAGATGATCAAAGATATGACGGGTGAGGTTGATGCCGGCCGGACAAAGCTTGGTAAAGTCACTCGAATAATTGGTTTCGGTGTGATGGTGGAGTTCTTGCCGGGCCGTGAAGGATTGGTGCCGCGCCATGAAATCGCAGAGGAACCGCCAAACATGATTGAAGACGTCGTAAATGTCGGCGATGACATCATGGTGATGGTGATCGAGACTGATGATCAGGGTCGTGTCAACCTGTCGCGACGTGCCGTGTTACAAGGTCTTTCAGTTGAAGAAACACGTGCATCTGCTGCGCCGGCTCCGCCCCGTGGTGGCCGTGGTGGACCTCGACGAGAGGGACGCGGTGGCGGTGGCAGACGCGATGATAGAGGCCGAAACGGTGGTCGTGGCGGTCGTGGACGCCGAGATTATTAAGCCAGGTTTTTGGGATGGCGTCGCTGCTTAAAATTGCCGTGTTTGGGGCGGCTGGCCGAATGGGCCAGACCGTTGTGGATGCCGTTGCCGCTGCTCCAGACATGGTGGTGGTGGCTGGGGTGGACTACGTATCAAGTGATCAGGATATTCCGTGGTTCACCGATGTGTCGGACGCTATTGAGACGGCAAATCCGGATGTTTCAATTGATTTCACCGTGGCCGATGCAGCGGCAAGAAATGCACTTGTCGCAATTGAGTCTGGCGTGTCGCCGGTTATCGGTACGACGGGAATGTCTGATGCTCAGGTAGGCGCGATTCATTCAGCTGCGGAAACGTCGACTGTCGGTGCATTTATTGCTCCGAACTTTGCTGTTGGCGCGGTGCTCATGATGGAAATGGCCCGTTTAGCTGCTCCGCATCTCGACCATGTGGAGCTTATTGAACTGCATCACGATCAGAAGATTGACGCCCCTTCTGGTACGGCGGCTCGGACCGCCGAGCTGATTGTGCAGGCACGTGCGGGACAGGCAGCCATCGACGCGCCGACTGACAGATTTACCCTTGAGGGGGTGCGAGGTGGTGTACACGATGGTGTGCGTGTTCATAGTGTGCGGTTGCCAGGATTCGTGGCTCATCAAGAGGTGATTTTTGGTGCACTTGGCCAAACCCTCACCATTCGACACGATTCGACTAGCCGTGAGTCATTTATGCCAGGGGTATTGCTCGCAGCCCGTCGCGTACGTGAGCAGGCGCGACTAGTCATTGGTCTGGAGCACCTACTATTCGATCAAGAGACCGAAGACTGAACAGTGAGTCGAAAATACGGGATAGGTGTTGTTGGTGCGACCGGCGCGGTAGGGCGGGAATTCCTTTCGGTGATGGAAGAGCGTGGATTCCCGGTTGGCGAGCTACGTCTCTGGGCGTCTTCTCGAAGCAAGGGTCGACAGCTCGAGTTTAATGGCGAAAAACACATAGTGGATGTGCTCAGTGAGGATGCGCTATCAGGACTTGACTTTGTGCTCATCTCAGCCTCAGGAGCTATCAGCCGGGAAGTAGCACCGAAGGTTGCGTCAGCCGGAGCGATAGCGATTGATGATAGTTCAGCGTTTCGATACGACGACGATGTTCCGCTTGTCGTTCCGGAGGTTAACGCGGCCGATCTTGCTTCTCACGAGGGGATCGTGGCTATTCCGAATTGTTCAACGACCCCTATTGTCCAGGCTCTTTCCCCGCTCCATGACGAGATTCCGCTGTGTCGACTGATCGCTGATACATACCAGTCGGTGTCCGGTGCCGGAGGTCTTGCGATGGATGAACTCCGAATTCAGACACAAGCCATAGGTCGTGGTGAATCCGTTCCTGTAAATAGCGATGTTTTCCCGCACCAGATTGCCTCAAACCTGATCCCTTCGATCGATGACCCGCGGGATGATGGGTACTCCAAAGAGGAGTGGAAAGTCTCGGCGGAGACCCGAAAGATCATGCATCTGCCAGATCTGGCGGTGTCTGCGACCTGTGTTCGTGTGCCGGTCTTCAGGGCCCATGCGGCCGCGGTGCATGCTGAATTCGCAAGGCCCTTCCGGGTTGAACATGCTCGCTCAATCTTAGAAGGGACCGCCGGCGTGCGTGTGGTCGATGATCTAGCGAGCGAGCAATATCCGATGCCGAGCACGGCGGCGGGAAATGACACTACTTGGGTTGGCCGGATACGGGCTGATATGTCTCATCCAAATGGAATAGTCTTTTGGGTGGTTTCCGACAATCTCCGAAAAGGCGCTGCTACCAACTCGATTCAAATAGTGGAGTCGATGATTGACCAAGGGTTGCGGTAACCCTCCGTAGAGTTCGGCGTTTATTTATTGGCAACGCGCATCTTGAGGCGGGCTCGGACATCTCGTATATGGTGGCGTTTCTTTTGGAAGCCAGCAGATCGACGTGACGATTATTGAGTGGCGCCGCTGGGTCCACTTTTTTGCGCGACGTACAAACTGGTGAGTCGTGCGTCGCTCGGCTTTCTGCAGAGAAGATTCTCTGGCATGTTCTGAGCAAAGGTACAATTTTGATTATCAAGAACGGATGCCACGGCTGCAGAGGCGGTCGAGGCTGGTGGGAAACGCATGCTGACGTTTGGCCGTCTCATCACGGCAGTAGTTACGCCCTTTGATTTACAAGGGTCTGTGGATTACGAGACGTTTGGACGTCTTGTTGAAGGTTTGGTGGATGCTGGCAATGATTCGATTGTGGTTACCGGGACGACCGGAGAGTCTCCTACGCTCAGCGAAAAAGAGCGTTTTCAGCTCTATCGCGAAGCGCTCGCTGCTGTTGGGGATCGTGCATGTGTGATCGCGGGCACCGGGGGATATCACACGGCTGAAAGCGTTCACCTATCGCGTGAGGCGGCCGAGATTGGTGTACATGGGTTGTTGCAGGTGACGCCGTACTACAACAAGCCTCCGCAGGACGGACTTGTGGCCCACTTCAAAGAGATAGCGGCTTCTACTACGCTTCCAAATATTCTGTATAACGTGCCATCTCGTACGAGCCTCAACATGACAGCCGATACGGTGGCTCGACTTAGTGCGGTTGAGAACATCATTGGTGTGAAGGAAGCGAGTGCTGATTTCGATCAGATTGGGGAAATTGCTCGAACTGCGGAGGAAGGTTTTCAGATATATAGCGGCAACGACAGCGATACGTTTCTGATCTTGGCGCTTGGAGGTGTTGGTGTTATCAGTGTCCAGTCACACGTGGTGAGCACTGAGACCCGACGAATGATTGACTTGTTTGTCGACGGGGATTTCGAGGCTGCTCGCCGACAGCATCTCCGGCTCTTGCCGATTGCTCGTGCGCTCTTTCCAGCAGGGTGGGCCAATCCTATTGCTGTGAAGGCTGCGCTGAACATGAGTGGATTTTCTGTTGGCGTTCCAAGATCGCCGCTTATCGAACTCCCGGCGACGATGCAGGACGGCTTACGGCAGGTGCTTAATTCCTACGAGCTAGATCCATTTCTTCAGGCCGCGGATGTTCGTGCGTAGCGCGTGAACGATCTTCCAGTATTCCCAGACTTGGAAAGTCTGTCGGCGGCCGTGACTGTGTGCGATCGGTGCGGTCTTCATGTTGGACGTACCAACGCTGTTCCCGGTGAAGGGTCGGTAGACGCTCAGGTGGTACTTGTTGGCGAGGGTCCAGGTTTTCATGAAGATCAGCAAGGCCGTCCGTTTGTGGGGCAAGCCGGTAAGTTATTAGACGAAATGATTACGGCAATTGGGATTCGTCGCGGTGACGTATTTATTGCCAACCTGTTGAAGTGCCGGCCACCGAACAATCGGGACCCTGAACCTGAAGAAGCTAGAGCTTGTTTCCCGTATTTGGATCAACAGCTCGCGTTAATCGAGCCTCGTCTTATTGTGCTACTTGGACGATATGCGCTGAATGCGTTCTTTCCCGAGGCCCGAATTTCTCGGGCGCGTGGTGTAGCTCGTCGTCTCAATGGGCGGACGTTTCTGCCGGTATATCACCCGGCGGCAGCCCTTCGTCAGTTCAAGTTCCGCGAGGTGCTTGCCAAGGATTTTCAGATGATTCCCAAACTGTTAGCTGATGATGTCTCGACTGAGGCGGATCCGCCGGCGCCTCCTTCGACGCGTCAGCTGTCGTTGTTTCCGTAGGTGTCGAGAGAAAGGATGCGCTAGTGGCCCGTACGATGACCTCAGACTCCGTGCGAATTGTGTCCATTGGTGGCATAGGAGAGATTGGAAAGAACTGCACTGTCATCGAATATGGTGACGACGCCATTGTTCTGGATTGTGGAATCACGTTTCCTGACGCCGATATGTTTGGCGTTGATCTGGTGCTACCGAACTTCTCGTATTTGCGCGAGATTCGCCACAAGCTCCGGGCATTTGTGATTACGCACGGCCACGAGGACCATATTGGAGCGCTCCCATACGTGCTGCGCGAGTTTGATGTGCCGGTTTACGGATCACGTCTAACAATGGGCCTCGTTCAGGTGAAAATTGATGAGGCTGGTCTTGAAAAGAAGGCTCGGTTACAGACGGTTTCTGCTCGGGAATCAGTAACGTTTGGGGTGTTCAGGTGCGAGTGGTTCGACGTTTGTCACAGTATTCCGGATGCGATGGGCATCGCGGTGCATACACCGATCGGAACCATTGTCCACACGGGTGACTTTAAGCTCGATCACACCCCGGTTGACGGCATCCCGCCCGATTTTCAGACGTTGGGGCGTCTTGGCGCGGATGGGGTGCTGCTCTTGATGTCGGATAGTACTTATGCGGATCACCCAGGTCATACGCCGTCGGAAGCCCAAATTGCGGAAACATTTTCCCGGATATTTGAGGTTGCGCCGGGGCGGATTATCGTTGCCACTTTTTCCTCGCTCATTTCTCGCGTCCAACAGGTTATAGATGCGGCACATGAATTTGGCCGTCGTGTTTGCTTTGTCGGACGCAGCATGGAACGCAATGTTCGGGTCGCTAG
>CAZFVB010000048.1:0-13092 GCA_964522375.1 uncultured Chloroflexota bacterium | reverse complement strand
ATCTTAAGACCGTCTCGATCGCCGCCGGCTTTGCGGTCGCGTCGTAGCGTTCGATTGAGTACCACGACCCGTGACCTTCTCCCCAGGCAGCACTTTTAGACCGTTTGCGCCAACTGTCGCTACGAGCGTCTGATCAGTAGGACCGTCACGATCACTGGCTTCGGCTTTCATCGCCGTCCATGAACGCCGCGGAAGTTTTCGCCCAAGCACCCGTTCGATTCCATGTAGCGCGTTCAGGTCGGCACCGCTCACAAGCGTGATCGATCGACCAGCTGCACCCATACGACCGGTGCGGCCAGTGCGATGTGTGAACAGATCGGGTTGATCCGGCACGTCATAGTTAATGACCTGCGCCAACCCATCGATATCCAAGCCACGGGCTGCGACGTTTGTCGCAACCAATATGTCGATCTGGCCCGTGCGGAGGCGCTCGATCACCCGACTACGCGCCTGCTGCGGCATTGCACCCTGAATTGAGTCAACCCGTAGGCCAAGCGCTTTCAGGTACTCCCCAAGGCGGGATACCTGATGGCGTGTTCGCCCAAACACGATGGTCGGCGTACCTCGACTGTCGTCCAGAATTCGCTGCACCGCCTCGTGTCGCTCAATTTCCGGAACAATCCAGACTTCATGATCGATATCTGGACGCTCCTCAGGCCGAACGTCCAAGGCGATCCATTCAGGATTTCGCAGGTGCCGATCAGTTAAACGTTTCACCCATGGCGGGACGGTCGCCGAAAAAAGCGACGTCTGACGTTCTGTCGGCACCTGACGAAGAATTGCTTCGACCTGTGGGGCCATCCCGATATCAAACATCTGATCGGCTTCGTCGAGCACGACCACACACACATCGTCCGTCCTGAAGCTTCCACTCTCGATCAGGTCCATCACGCGGCCTGGCGTGCCAACGACAATCTGTACGCCAGCGTCCAGCGCGCGACGCTGGGGGTCGTAGCTGACTCCACCAAGAATCAAGGCTGTCTCCGCCGCATCCAACGCAGCGAGTGGTTGCACGACGGAAGAAATTTGCTCCGCCAGTTCGCGGGTTGGAGCAAGGATTAGAGCCTGCTGGCACCGCCGGTCACCTTGAAGCTGTTCAAGGAGAGGCAACGCATATGCAAGCGTTTTTCCGGAACCCGTCCGGGCCTGCCCCACAACATCGTGCCCTGAATGTAGTAGTGGGATACACGCCGCCTGAATGGGTGTGGGTTCGGTGATCGACTGGAGCGCGAGATTTTGGACAAGCGCCTCTGAGACGCCCAGGTCATGAAAACTGGTGATGGTGGTCCATCCCTTTCAACAGCGCCGGCCAAGTCAGAATTGCGCTGGGCGGCGTGATTACGATGCGGCCGCGCGAGCACGTTGGTGCGCGCGGATACTAGCTAGTAAAGCAACAGTACACGATATGGAGTCCCCGAACGGGATTTCTTATGGAGCCGGGTTTGCTGTCGGTGTGAGCTGCAAATACGACTCATCGCGTTTATAGCCGGAGCATGACACGGTGCTGACACCTCCGCAGCGGTTCGGATCGATAACCGAGAGGTCCTGCCGAACAAGCTCCTTTTCGCCACCGCAGCCAACGAGCACGACTCCAACAACGACCAGCAGCGCAAGCCGGCGCTTCCACCTGTGTGCGCGAGGTCTCGTTACCCAACTAAATCGCTTATGCACGAGCCACATTTCCCAGTCTCTCCGGCACAAACCCTACCAGTTCATCGCCCACCGTGCGCTACGGACGCACATCGAGCCACACTGGTTGCAGGGCGAACCAGCTGGCATAACCCTGCTGAATCATTTGGGTCATCGCATCTGCCATCCGTTGTACTCCAAGCGCGATCCCTGCCTCATCGTCTGAAAGTCCATGCAAATCAATGGCATCCCAGAACTCAATCTGGACTCGGCCATCAGGCTTGCGTTCGATCATCGTCGGCAACAAGGGCGCCTCATTCTTGATCGCAAGCCACACCGGACCCGCAGGCAACAGAGCCGGCCGATCACAAAGCCGCGCTTCCACCCCAGGCCCCGCAACCACACGATCGGCTACCAGGCCAATAATCTCTCCTCGGCGAAGCGCGCGGAGCAATGGCCGTGCCGCGCTCATACTGTCGTAGAGCTGCGTATGCCCGCCTCTACGAACCCGATTGACTAAACGACCCAACCACGCTGGCTCGACAGACTCGCCAGCACTGTGAAACGCCCCGTAACGGTGGGCGCATTCCGAAGCCGCCATGTCCCAATTTCCACCATGAATCCCGAACAACACCACGCCCCGACCCTTATCCTTCGCCCGCTGCAAGGGGCCTTCGTCAACCACCATGCGTTTGCGCCGACCCCACAAATCGGGCCAGTGCATGGTGAAAAACTCAACCATGTACCGCCCGTAGTTGGCATACACATCGCTGGCAAGGCGTTCGATTGGTGGACTGTCGGCCAGGGATCCCGCAACCACACGGAGATTGGCTCGCAGTTGGGCACCTCGACGTCCCGACCAGCGATACGCCAAACGACCAGCCCACTGGGCACCTGCATCCACCAACACCGCTGGTAACAGTGCGAGGACACCGGTGCCCAGGAACGCCACGCTGTAGAACGCCACGTCCCTGACCTGACAAAGCCCGTGCTTCAGCTTCATAGGCACTCACCTGTAACGGCTGCAGCTTGCCGGCTCTCAGCAAGAATCAGTCGTGGTGCGATATGTTCCATCGTTTTCTGGATCCGGCCACTGTTCTGGCCCATCCTTGCTTCAAGCTCCCCTTCATTGAGTCAGTCCTGCACATATCGATTCGCTACGCCATCCGGTCCAGCGCCTCAACCGTGATTTCGTGTTGTAGCGGTTCTCCGGAAAAATGCCGGGCCAACTCGTCAACCATCGACGATAGGTGACGGGACCGCGTTTCAACCGTGAACCCGGCTATGTGCGGTGTCAGCACCACGTTTGGCAACCCACGGAATGGTGACCCGTCTGGTAAAGGTTCTTCGTCAAACACGTCAAGAACCGCGCTGATTCGCCCAGCAGCAAGGATCTCAAAAAGCGCAGCCTGATCAATCATCCAGGATCGGGCAGAGTTGACCAGCAAGGCTCCCGGCTTCATCAGTTCGAGTTGAGCACGACCCACCATGTGTCGGGTTTCCGGAAGGATAGGCGCGTGCATGGTCACAACATCACTGGTGCGCATGAGATCGTCCAGGCCAATCAATTGCGCACCAAGCGCTGCTGCTCGTTCCTCGTCCACGAATGGATCATAGAGCACCACGTCATCGGTAAACGCTCGAAGCAGGGGAATCACCCGTTGGCCGACGTGGCTGGCGGCAATGACTCCAACCCGGCGTTCCGCCAATAGACCACCGATATCGGCGCCACCGCTGGATTGCTTCCATCCCCCCTCCATAACTAGAGCGTGGTTTGTCACAAATCCTCGCAAGCCCACAAGAATGGCTCCAATGGTGTATTCCGCCACCGCCTCGGCAATAACGGGAGCCGCGTGGGTTACGCGAACTCCACGCTGCCACACATCTTCGGTGTAGTAGGGCTTCACCGACCCCGCAGCGTGGGCCACGATCTCGAGGTTTGGCACCGCCTCGAGGACCTGACGGTCAATTGTTGGGCTCCCCCACGCTGTAATAATGGCCCGGACATTCGAATCGAGATGTTCGATCAGGTCGGATGCCGACCAGGGTTCTTCTTCTTCATTGCTAACGACATCGTCGGCCACTGCCACTAATGCGGTCTCGCCGTGATCATTCGCAATAAGCTCACGCAACCGGCGATCAATGGCTACAACAATTGTTCTGTTTGCCATAAGGCTCGCCTCCTATTCCGCGCGCTCGAGCAGCTCAATCTCGTATCCGTCAGGATCGTCGATGAAAGCCATCTTTCGCCCTGTCGGAAAGGTCTCGCGCCATCCGTCTGGCCATATTTCAATCCCCTGCTTTTCAAGGCCGTCACAGAATGCGATCAAGTCGGGGACACCGATGGCAAAGTGCATGAGGTCTTCAGGCACCGACAGGTCATAATCTGCTGACCAGGTAAGCTCAATTGTGTGCGCATTCCCTGGCAACTCTAAGTGCGCGACGTGGTTGCCAGCTGGCGATCGATCATTGCGACTCTTGAGCTTGAAACCTAAGTGTTCTTCGTAAAAACGTATCGAACGATCGAGGTCGCCAACACGGATTCTCGTATGGAGCAATTTAAGCATATGGTTCTCCCGCCTCTAGCAAACACGGTCGACCGTTGCCCACTGGGCCAGCCATTCACACCGAGCCCACCTTAGTCAGTCTTGGTGGGCGTGTCAGTGACCTCAACGGAGGATTGTGTCTCTGTAGGGCTCTTCTTAGTGGTGAGCGATGATCCTATAACCGCAGCTAGCAGGATAGATCCTATGACAGCTAAGGATACGACTGGATGTAAATGAATAAAGTCTTCGGCCAGCATTTTGATTCCTACAAACACCAGTATTGCTGACAGGCCATATTTCAATAAATGAACCTGTTTCATTGAGGCGGAGACAAGGAAATAAAGAGACCGTAAGCCGACGATGGCGAATATGTTCGACGTTGCAATAATGAACGGATCCCGAGTGATTGCAAATACAGCAGGGATCGAGTCCACTGCGAACATTACATCAGCCAACTCAACGGCTATCAGCGTGGTGAGTAATGGGGTGGCGAATAGCTTGCCGTTTTCCTTTACGAGGAACTTGTTCCCTCGATAAGTAGGTACCGAGGGAAGTATTTTCCTGGCAACCCTTATGGCCAGTGTTTTGTCTACATCCTGTCCTTCATCGTTCCCAAAAGCCAGTTTGAGCCCTGTAATGATTAGGAACGCGCCGAATATCAGCAGAATCCATTCGAAGTTCTCGACTAGGCGCACCCCAACAAAAATCATAATTAAGCGGAGTACTACCGCTCCTATGATTCCCCACATCAGCACTCGATGATGAAATGCAGCAGGCACTTTGAAGTACGTGAAAATCACAATAAACACAAAAATGTTGTCGACGCTCAGTGAGTATTCGATTACGTATCCGGTAAGGAATTCGAGGGCTTTATCCCATCCTGAGTCCAGATAGATAACGATGTTGAAACCGATGGCAGCGGACACGTAGAACGCTACGGTTATAGCCGCACGTTTGAGACTGACTTCGCCTCCACCTCGATGGAGGATTTTCAGATCCAAGATCAGCAGGCTAATCAAGAAACCTGCTATCGCTGCCCAGGCTATGGGGTTGGTACTCATCGAAAGTCCTGTAATTCGTTCACTTAGAGGTCAAAAACAATGCCCTGGATCAATCTTTCAGGATCCGGCGTTAATACCTGAATCAGGTCGTCCATGTGACCTCGGTTGTCTGGCCAAGAACCCGGCAGTCTGCGAAGTTCGACCCAAGTGTACGTCTCGACGGCCATCCTGTTCTGCACTGCTGTTCACCTATCGCAGGGGAACACGATTCGCCCGCAACTCATGGCCACCGCTCTCCGTGGACGTTTCATACACATACAGAAGGTCTCCGCCCACAACGGCGTAGTCCATATAGCGGAGACAGCGCGTGCCGGCATGCCCTTCTAAGAGCGGCTGGTGATCCGAATGACGCTCAATGGTCGACAGTTCCTGGGAAAACACCAGCCCCGTCCTGTCCTCGTAAACATCACCTTGAGATGTGCGGCCGTCATAGAACACGAGAAACCCGGCATCGGTTGGCATGATCGTGCTCACACGTGTGACATTTGAGTCCCAGCCAGCACCAGGGGTGACAAAGTCCCGTTCAAAGCCAAAACGGTGTCCGTCTGGCGAGACCCACATGCCCGTTGGGTGCGATACCAGCCCCGTGGTGAACACATTGCCGGAGCCGTGGAGTTGCTCCACCGTCGTACCGGGCACAACCTGATCGCGCGGACCATATCCCGCGAACAGGTAGACCAAGCCGTCCAGTAAAAGCACGACGGGATCTTTGACGCCTTCGGAGAACGTGTTGGCCGCATCCAGCACCGGGACACGCTGGGCCACATCAAAGTCGGTGATTGAAGCCGCTTCCAGGAGATCAATTCGCCAACGACCATCCGCTGGATCGAGGTAGCTGATGTAGTACCGCCACGGACCATCCGGAACATGGACAAGCGCACTACGCTCAATCGACGCTGTCCCGAGTTGGCTGGCCGAGCAGGTCCAGATCTCTTCAAGCTCTGTGACAGAGTGCACCCGGTAAATCGCTGACTTCCATCCCCGACCATCGCTGAGGGGACGACGATGTCTCACACTGAGGTACAGCTTGTCATCGTCCAGCCACAGCGCGGGCGCGCCAACCCAGTAGCCAGGCGCATCCGTCTCTGGACGCAGGATCGTCGTCCCCTCAGCCGGGTCGAACAGGGGAACCCCACCAATCGGTGCTCGTCGTGTCATCGTGTTCTCAATGAACCGGTCCGGCGGGGAGTGTCCCACAGCTGTGAGATTTACTCGACACATCCGCCCAGATCGTTCAGAGTCAGCACGGGTTGCCATCCTCAGGGAACGGGCTATGGAATACGTACAACTCGGACGCAGCACCACTCAGGTGCCCAAAATTGGCTTTGGAACCTGGCAGTACCGCGGCGGCGGCGGTGTGCTCCGTCGAGCCCATGAACTCGGCGCAGCCTTCGTTGACACAGCCGAGGTTTACGGAACAGAGGCGCAGGTAGCGACCGATCTGGATGGCCTGCGCGATGATTTCTTCATCGCGACCAAAGTCTCCCCGCAGAACCTGCACCATTCAGATGTGCTGAGCCATTGCGCCGCTAGCCTGAAACGGCTGGCCACCGACCGGATCGACCTGTACCAGGTGCACTGGCCGAATCCGGACATCCCGATTGCTGAGACGATGCGCGCCATGGCTGAACTCGTCGCTGATGGGCAGGTCCGCTACGTCGGGGTCAGTAACTATTCAGTAGCCCAGATGCAAGAGGCCCAGGACGCGCTCGGGGACGTCCCGCTCGTATCCAACCAGGTGAAATATAGTCTCGGCGCGCGAGAGATTGAAACCGACATCCTCCCCTACTGTCAGGAGCACAACATCACGGTAATCGCATATAGTCCGCTGGCCAAAGGCGACTTCTCCGGCCCAGGTCTGGAGCGTGTGGCAGACATTGCGAGCGCCCGTGGTAAGACACCTGCGCAGATCATGCTCAACTGGCTCGTCAGCCAACCGCAGGTGATCGCCATTCCCAAAACTGACCGGGTCGAGCGGGTCGATGAGGCGGTTGGGGCCACTGGTTGGACGATGGACCCGGCTGAACGGACCGCCCTTACCAGCTCCTAGTTGTTGAGTAGCCGCGCGAGTTCTGTCCGTTCAGCCGCCGAAAGCACGCGGGCACTTCCTGCAGGCAAATCCCCAAGGCACACGGTTGCTACCCGAATACGGCGGAGACGCCGGATCGCCACCCCATAGCTCTCAAACATTCGGCGGATCTGGCGGTTTCGCCCTTCGCGCAGGATAAGCCTGAGCGAGGTGCCGCCGGGTGTCGGTGTGATAGCCCGAACCTGCGCCCGGGCCGGCCGCGGGTCACCAATCGCCACACCCCGAGAAAAACGTTGGGGCAAACCTCTGGGCAGATCGCCACGGATCTCGACTTCGTACTCGCGTTCGTGGCCAAAGCTAGGATGCATCAGCTGATTCGCGAGATCCCCATCGTTGGTCAGCAACACCAGCCCCTCCGACATTAAGTCGAGTCGGCCAACCGGATAGAGCCGGGTCGCTCGCAGATGGCTGGGCACTAGATCCAGCACCGTTTCCCGCCCCTCAGGATCGCTCGCCGTCGTAACGACACCTACTGGCTTGTGGACAACCATCACAACCCGGTCCGCTGTCGAGCGCACAACCGGCACGCCGTCAAGCGTGACCTGCACGGTGGCCGGATCAACCTGCAGGCCCATAGCCTGTACAACAGCGCCGTCGATCCGAACACGGCCGTCGCGAATCGCCGCCTCCATAGCACGGCGGGACCCTGCTCCAGCCTTCGCAAGAAACACGTGCAACCGAACAGTCTTAATGGCGCGCCTACCGTTGCTGCCGAAGAGAAATGTGTCGACACCGAATCGCGACGGGCGCTCGGCAGCGCCCGTAGCCTCTGTGGATATTACCCGTCACAAAACCCAGCCAGTGTTGGGGCATACTACTGATCCACCAAGATCGATCTCGTTTCCGGAGCGTCTCGCATGACCTCCCGTCACACGCCCACAGCACCCTGGCGGAGCGCCGGCGCCGTGGATACCACGCATAGCCCCCACGCGATGCTGCGACCCGTTCCAATCCGAGCCATCACGCTGGGGGACGGTTTTTGGAAACCGCGCCTAGATGCCAATAGAACGGCTGGCATCTTCGCCTTTCTTGAATGGCTGGACGAGGATGACCAGGTTGCCCCGTTTCGAGAATTTGCACACTTTGCCCGAACCGGGGATGACTCCGCGATCGCCAGCGGGCTCGACAAGATGCGGCGGGCCTTCGACGGACGCAACAGCCAGCGGATCCGACACACATGGCGCGCCACGGTCATGGAAGTCGTGGAGGCCTGCGCCTACACCCTCCAGTCAGAGGACGATCCGGCCATCCGAAAGCTGATGGACGAACTGGTGACCGGCATCGTGGCCGCCCACAAGAACGAAGAGTTCCTAACATGGTATTACGGGGAACATTTCGAGCATTCCTACCAGCTCGGGACGCCTGGCCATCTCTTTCAAGCTGCCGTTGCCCACCACCGGGCCACTGGCGAAACACGCTTCCTCGACATTGCTGTCGACGTCGCCATGGCCATCGCTTCAATATTCGAAGGCAAGGCCTTTGCTGAACATCCCGGTATTGAGATGGCCCTTGTCGAGCTATACCGTGCCACCGGCGATCATCGAGTCCTGCGCTTAGCCACCCACTTCGTAGGCCTGCTCCGGGAGCAAGACCCCATCATTGGCCCTGACACGGGAGAAGGTCACTGGCGGCACTTCAACCGCCATGTGGTCCGCCAGACCTACCTGCCCTGCGGTGCTGCCGATCTGCTCGCTGAAAAGTCCGACCCGGAACTCTGGGAGCACCTCACAGCCATCTGGCGCGACATGACCTCCGGCAAGCTCCACATCATCGGCCAGCTCGCGACTGATTATTGGCTCGGTGAGCGAGTCACCAACGAACCCTTCGCGCTATCCGTCGGTGTCTTTGGGTGTGTACAGGATCACATCATCCATGGCTTCGAGCTCTGCGAAGCCGTCGGCAACATCATGTGGAACTGGCGCATGCTGGCCCTAACCGCCGACGCCACCTATTCAGACCTGGTCGAGCGCACGCTGTACAACGGGTTTTTGTCCCACGTCGCCCTGGACCATCGGAGCTATCACTACCTGTCCCTCATGGCCTCGGATGGCGACCACCCGCCTCGCAATCCATGGGGCAACCCTACGACTGGCTGCTGTCCTGCCAACGCCGTGCGCTTCATTCCCTCCGTCCCGTCATACTTTTTCAGCACGTCCGACGACGGGCTCTGGGTGCATCTCTACGACAACTGCCGCATGGACTGGCATCTTGCAACCGGTCAGCCGATCGTGCTGACCCAGAAAACGCGTTATCCCTGGGATGGCCACATAGCCATAACCCTCGGACTTGAAGAACCCGCCGACTTTGATCTGCATCTGCGCATCCCTGGCTGGTGTGAGAACGCCACGGTCGCGGTCAACGGCAGTGCCGTCGACCGACCGGTCGAACGCGGCACCTATCACTGTATCCACCGCACGTGGTCGGACGGCGACGTCATCACCCTCGATCTCGCCATGCCCGTCGTCGCGATGGAGACCGATCCACGCGCGGCTGACTTTCAGGGCAAGCTGGCCGTGATGCGTGGCCCCCTGCTGTACTGTTTTGAAGGAATCGACAACCCGGACTATTCCGTCAGGGCCATTAGCATCGCTCCCGGCACAAGAATCCGACCGTTCGAGGCTGGTACTGAGCCGGAAGCTCTTTATCAGCCAGCGTCCGACCTTCCGCATTTCACTTCGATCGAGCAGCCCGACCTGCTTGGCGGAGTGACCATTCTTCGAGGGCCCGCAGCCAACCTCGACGGATCTGAGATCACCGCCATTCCTTACTACGCCTGGACGAACCGCGACCCATCTGCAATGCGGATCTGGGTTGACAACTCAGAGTCTGCCACCTGATGCCATCGTGAGACGCTTTGCCCACTCGTTGTTTTTATGTGCGTTGATGGTCTGTGTCGTCTCGTGTGGCTCTACAGGCGACGGTGCCTCTCCAGCTGAAGCTGGTTTGCCAGTCGCCGCACTGTCGTCTCCCAAGACTGTTACGCAACTACCGACGCCCACCAACACGCCAAGCCCGCCCACACCCATCCCCACCAAACCTGTCGAGCCGAGTTCTCCAGTTCCTAGCCCTGCGCCTTCGCCCGCTGGCAACCAACCCTTGCCACCCGCCAATCCGAATGCTGGCCCGCAGCCCCAGGGCCCACCTCCCGCTGGCAACCAACCACCGGCCAATTCGAATGCGCCGGTGCCACTCGACCCGAACGCCCCACCGCCTCCGCCTGGGAACGTTGAGAACGAGCCCGTCGGCCCGGCCGCGTGTACCTCTCTCGGCCTATTGTTCCGACCGCCCGCATACGGGGTCGAACTGGGTCAGCCGATTGCGGACCCCGGGGTCACCATGCTTGCTGACGGACGCGTACGGCTGTATATGTTTGCCCAAGGCGTTGGCATCGTTAGCGCCACATCGGATGACGGCATTGCGTTCACCGAAGATGCCGGCGTTCGTGTCCCAGAAGGTGTGGGCGGTCAATCCAAACCCTTCCGACTCCCTGACGGACGGCTCCGCCTCTACTCGACAAAAATCGATG
This sequence comes from uncultured Chloroflexota bacterium, assembly GCA_964522375.1. Classification (GTDB taxonomy): domain Bacteria; phylum Chloroflexota; class UBA11872; order UBA11872; family UBA11872; genus UBA11872. The sequence goes on along the minus strand of CAZFVB010000048.1, from coordinate 2,241 downwards.
GGATCACCTCGTTTATAAGTGACGATGACCTGAACTTTGTTCAAGAAGCCGGGTACCGACTGACCGCTGCGGCTGCCGGCCTCGAAACAATCAGCAACCCCTCCATCATCGAATTCGCGCCCGGTCAGTACCGCATGTATTACTCCACCATCGCCTTTCCAGGAGAAAAACCGGGGGGACGGCGCGTTGGCAGTGCGGTCTCCACAGACTTGCTGAACTGGTCTGTTGATCCGGGTTTTCGGCTCGGGCCTGATGCACCCGTGCTAACCGACTCCGCTGAGCACCCGTCTGCGGTGCGAGCTTCAGACGGATCGGTCTACCTCTTTTACGGCAAGTTTCCTGGGCCTGGCACTGTCACGGAAGGCCTGTATCGGGCTGTATCTAAAGATGGACTGCATTTTGATAAGGAAAGCTACACCGGCTTGTACTTCGCAAACGATCCCGCCGTCCTCAAAAAACCTGACGGAGAGCGCATCCTGTATTACGGCGATTTTGATCCCCAAATCGGAGGCCAGATCTTTGTGGCCAGGTGCGAAGACTGGTAAATGGGTACCTGCTGCTTCCGTCACTGACCTTCTATCTCTTCGATTCGAGGATGTGGAAAAAAAGTGGGCTGAGTGTCTTCGAAAACGTGGCTATTGCGTAAAGGGAGAACACTAAACCACCTGCTTTGTGTGGCCGTAGCATTTGCCCAAGCCCCTTAGCTCCGTGGGTGGGAGCATTAGCTTCCTGAGACAACGGGCCGGGGCTGGGCCTTCGGAGGCTCTGTCTTCTGGCTGGCTGCACCTACGCTGCCGTCCGGTCCGCCCGTCACGTACCATGCGGACATTCCTTTCTTAGGGTCCTGTGTATGCGCTTCGGTTGTTGCGGTCCAATCGATCAGATGCCGACGCTTCAGCGCGTCGGCTACGACTACGCTGAGCTGAAGGTCGTCGACCTTCTACCTGACGAGGATGACACCACGTACGCTCCCGTTCGCCGACAGATTGAGGACGGGGGCCTCCCACCAGAAGCCCTCAACGTGTTTGTTCCACCGCACCACCCCGTCGTCGGTCCCGACCGCGACGAGGCCGCACTGCGGGCCTATGTGACGACCGCAATGGGCCGCATGCAGGCGCTTGGCACGGAGTTGGTGGTGTTTGGAAGTGGTGGGGCCCGCTCCACACCGCCGGGGTTTGACCCGGGCCAAGTTCCCGGGCAAATCATGGATTTTCTGCGAATGACCGGGGACATCGCAGCCGCTCACCGCATGGATCTCGTGATCGAACCCTTGTGGCGGGAGAAGTGCGACACCATCAATACCGTTGTGGAAGGCTACGAAGCGGCTTGCGACAGCGGCCACCCGCACGTGTGGACCCTCGCGGACTGGTTTCACGTTTTTTACAACGAGGAACCGCTGGCAACCATGGCCCTGGCCGCGCCACGGCTACGACACATCCACGTGCCCGTGCCTCCACTCGCTGGCAAGCCTGAGCAGCCAACGGATCCCGGGTTTGACGAGTTTCTTGAAGCCATTGTGGCCACTGGCTATGACCGACGGATCAGCGTCGAAGACAACGGGAAACGGTTCAGTGATTTCGACGCTGAAGCTGGGCCAGCACTTGCCTACCTGAAAGATCGGCTCGACGGCGGTTCGTAGACGTGTCATCCGGGGCCCTGGAACCTTTTGATCGGTTCCTTAGGGACATTGACCAGGGCCATACGCCGTCACTTGGATTTCAACCAGGACAAGATTTTCCGACGTGGCGTGCTGCACTCGTCCATCAAGTCGAAACCCTGCTCGGAGCTATGCCACCTGTAACCACGACTCCTCCGACCGTCATTGACACCACGGATTGCGGGTCCTACCTCCAACACAAGCTCCTCTACGAGACGTCCCCTAACGTCATGGTGCCGGCTTGGCGGCTCGTGCCGACATCCGCGACACCAGAGGCACCTGTACCCGGGGTGCTGGCTTTCCACGGCCATGGCGATGGGAAGGACCAGCTGGTGTCCCGCAGCAACGAGCCGAACATTTATCGGAGCTTTGCCCGACGCTATGCCGAACGGGGGTTCGTCGTGCGGGGGCCCGACGCGATCGGCTTCGGCGAGCGCGCCACCGATTTCCATCGGTACGGCCAGCGTGATGCCTGCAATGTGAACTTCCTACGCGCCGCGTTGTTCGGAATGAATCTGCTTGCGCTCAACATTCAAGATGATCGCCGTGGCCTTGAGATCCTCGCAGACCGGCCCGAGGTCGAT
>CAZFVB010000047.1:1824-13300 GCA_964522375.1 uncultured Chloroflexota bacterium | reverse complement strand
GGTTTGATGAGATTTCCGGTCCAATGATCGACTCTACGGCATCAAGGAGGCTTGGAGTTCGGAGAAGGTTGAACGCGGCGGGTCCAAAGTGAAACTCTGTATCTGGAGTCAGTGACGCATTGACCGGGAAGCTGATGTCGAACGGCTGGGGATCGAGAAACCCTGTTTCTCGGGTAATCGCGATGGCACGCTCACCGAAGGGCAGACGGTTGAACGTGCTCGACGTTTTGCCATCCCCGTGCAATCGCGTCGCAACACGATCGAGTATCTCGGAGTATTCATCGATGACTGGCTGAAGATCGGCGCTTGGGGATAAACAGTCGCGGGCGACTACAAACCCGTCTCGGTCCAATTCTTGTAACGCGCTGGCGGAAAGTTGCATCGCCCTACTCCAGTGCTGAACGGTCGTAGTCTAACTCGCAAGGAGGGGTAGCACGATGTCTGCAGATACCCCACTGATTAAGAGGCAGACCTCTGATTTAGATCGAGTACAAATGGAGACTGGCTCAGATGCTGTCCCATCCAAGCTGTTGGGTGACTGCTGATACGTTGGCGTCAACCTCGACGGATGCGGATGCGTAACGCACCGCAGCTCCAGGATCTTTTAGTCCAGAGCCGGTGAGCACACAGACCACACGAGGGCCAACATCGTGGCCGAGTCGGGCTCGTTGTAGCAGGCCAGCGACTGCCGCAGCCGAAGAAAGCTCAGTGAATATGCCTTCTTCTGAGGCAAGAATACGGTACGCCTCAACAATTTCCTTGTCAGTGACGGCTTCGATGGTTCCTTCAGACTCGCGGCATGCGGTTGTCGCAAGTGTCCAGTTCGCCGGGTTGCCAATACGAATCGCTGACGCCACGGTTTCAGGAGCTGAAACTTGCCGACCGCTGACGATCGGTGAGGCCCCAGCAGCTTGAAAACCCCGCAGCACAGGGGAGGTTTCGAGGAGACCTGATTCTTGGTAGGCGACGAAACCCATCCAGTACGCGGTTATGTTGCCTGCGTTCCCAACAGGGATGTAGAGCTCATTTGGTGCATCTCCAAGGCGATCTACGAGTTCAAAGGCGGCCGTCTGTTGGCCTGCTAGCCGATACGGATTGACGGAGTTGACGATCGCAACACCGGGTCGGTTTGCCAGCTCTCGAACCACGGCCAGACCTTCATCGAAGGAGCCTCGTAACGAAAGGACTTGAGCACCGTGTATCAGTGTTTGAGACACTTTGCCGAGCGCGACGCCGTTGGCGGGGATGACAACGACTGTTGGAATCGATGTTCGTGCGCCGAATGCGGCAGCTGAGGCGGCAGTATTTCCGGTCGACGCGCAAATCAATGTGCGGGCGCCGTCTTCGATGGCTTTGCTTACAGCAAGGGCCATTCCCCTGTCCTTGAAGGAGCCGGTCGGATTACACCCTTCGAGCTTGAGCCAGACTTCAGCTCCGCCGATTCTGCGTTCGAGGCCGTAGGCTCGGACGAGGGGGGTATCACCCTCGCCGATGCTAACCATGGGTGTCGACTCGCCAACCGGAAGAAACTTCCGATAGCGGTCCAGCACACCGGAAGGCTTCGAGTTGATCATTCAGCCAGATTTTCCACGCGGATACAACTTGCGACCTCTGCGACAACGTCAAGATTAGCTATTCGCGTGATCGCCTGTTGGGCAGAAGCTTCGTCCGCTTCGTGGGTAAGAAATACCAATTCCGCTCGACCGGCAGTTTCGTCAACTTCTTTCTGGATCACCGACGCAATGCTTACAGACTCTTCACCGCACACCGTTCCGATTTGAGCTAGAACCCCTGGGTGATCTTGGACCCAGACACGAAAGTAGTAGCGAGATCGCACGGTAGCCATTGGGCGTACGCGTGTGGTGGGACTGAAAGAGAGAGGAATGCGGTTGTGTTCGTTGCGGTGGATGTTGTGTCCCAAATCAATCAAGTCGGCCACGATGGCACTTGAGGTTGGTTCTGGACCGGCTCCACGGCCGATGAACATCGCGCGGCCGAGCAAGTCACCATCTAACCGTACAGCGTTGAACACACCATCTACCTGCCCGAGCAAAAAGTCTTTTTGAACGAGCGTTGGATGGACACGAACTTCTACGTCGTCTGCGTCCGCTTTAGCGATAGCCAGCAGTTTGATGCTATAGCCAAGTTCAGCAGCGTGGCGAAAATCTGCTGGCGTGAGAGCCGTGATGCCTTCTCGGAAAACATCCTTAGGGCGAATATCCGATTTAAAAGCCAGCGATGCCAAAATTGCGAGTTTGTATGCTGAATCATGGCCGTCCACATCATTTTCGGGTTCAGGTTCTGCGTATCCTAGGTGTTGTGCTTCGGCCAAGGCCGATTTGTAATCTGCGTCGCCGGAAGACATCTTTGTCAGGATGTAGTTCGTGGTCCCGTTGAGGATGGCGTGAACCTCACGGATCTGGTTTGCTGCAAGGTCTTGGCGAAAAGGCCCGATGAGGGGGATGCCGCCGCCTACACTGGCCTCGAAGTACAAATCACGGTCGGACGCAGCGGCTAATTCCAGAAGCTCAACGCCGTGTGTGGCCATCACTTCCTTGTTCGCAGTTACGATGTGTTTTCCGGATTCGATTGCGCGACGCAGGTAGCTGTTCGCGGGCTCCACACCCCCCATGAGTTCCACGACAACATCGATCGAATCATCCATAAGCACGTCGTCAATTTCAGAGGTGAAGGCGGATGCGTCGAGTGGCACGTCACGGATCTTGGTAAGGTCCCGGACCAATGCCTTCCGGACCTCGAACGACCGGCCGGTCGTTCTTTCGAGGTAAGTGGCTCGTTCGGCAAGGGCCCGAACCACGGCAGAGCCGACTGTGCCTATCCCCAGCAATCCCAGACCTATTGTTGAGGTCATGCCAGCCTCGCCAAAGAAATGTGTGTGGAACTATGCATAACAGTGTCTTCTCCCAGTGGGGAGGTGTTTGATTCTAGGCATATGGTTGGGGTGTGCGGACCTTGATTCCGAAGGGTGGCACGATCAGCCTCGGACAATTGTGCGACGGTACGCATAACTGAGGAGTACGCGGACGACTCCAGCGGTTGGGAGAGCGATGACCATGCCTGTTACTCCCCAGATCTGAAGTCCAGCGAAGATGGCAAACAGGGCGACCAGCGGATGTACCTGTACGACCCGGCCAACAACATTCGGAATGATCAGGTAGTCCTCAAGTTGTCGCAGCACGGTATACATAACGGCGACCACTGTTGCTGCTACCCAGCCGGGCCATCCGAAGTTATTCGCAGTAAGTAGTGCTAGGGCGATTGGAGGCGCAGCCGCAATGATGGGTCCAAAGACGGGGATGAGTTCCAGGAAGCCGGTTGCGATAGCCAGCACAATCGCAAATGGAATGCCAATGATTGAAAGGCCAATGAAGGTCGTCACGCTCATGATCACGATCAAGATCAGTTCACCACGAATAAATCCGCCCATTACGGTGTTGATTGAATTCACGACGGTTTTCGCTTCGCCCCTCTCAGACTCTGGGACGAGGGCTAACAGTCCTTTGATCAGACTTGGGCCTGCCAGAAGCAGATACGCCGCGGCTACGACCGCCAACAACCCATGGAGAATTAGTGTGAAAGCGCTTCTAAATGCGCCAATAGCTCTAGACGCGTCTGTCAGAATCCCTGTTGTGCCGGCGGTGACTGAATCAATGATGTCCCGGATCACCAGCGGTTGGCCTAATACCTCGGAAGGTAATGCGTCCTCGGCCTCTGTCACGATCGCCGGTAGCTCGGTGGCCAAGCGATTCAATTCGTCGGTGACCCGGGGCACCAAGAATATCCCGAGTAGGACAAGCAATCCGATGCCCATGGCATAAAGAATCGCGACTGCGAGTGCGCGAGGGATCCGGGCTACGCGAACAAGTCGTCCAACGGCCGGATTGAAAATATAAGCAAAGATTCCTGCCCAGATGAATGGGCCGATGATGTCTCGTGCACCCCAGAGAACAAGACCAGTGAGGATTCCGATCCCTAGACCGACAGTGCGTCGTGTTCTGGGTGACCATCGAAACGCGGTATCTCCTACGGCGTCTGGATCGGTGTTTTTGTCGGCTGGCACCTGATGGGGGTCCAAGCCTTCTACCGGATCCACGGGGTCTGTTACAGGCATTGTGGTGGTTTGCGTGGGTTACTGAAGAGGGAGTGGGCAACTATTGATGGTAGACGACGACAGGGTGCTTACGGGCGAAGATTGAATGATTTGCTGCCGACGCGGAGTGTCAATGGACGCCTAGCGGTTGTCACGCAACTCGGTCGATGAAACGTCCACGCGTAACTCAGCAGCCGGAACAGCTTCAAACAGGTCGGTCGCGTCGGGGGCCAGATCGAGATCTGAAAGCTCGACAAACCGATCAGTTTCAAGCCGGCCCGCTACAAGAAAGCGACAGTTTAGAGACCGAAGTTGTGTAAGCACGTCTGTAAGCGAGATGTTTTCTGGGTAGTACCGTTGGTCAATAATTCGGCGGGCCGTATCAACTCCGATCACAAACATGACGCCTGGCAACAACTTGGCTTTTTCGAGAAATGTCGCCGCTTGGGTGACGATCACAGGTGCATCGTTCTTGAACTGAGATAACCGATCCAGAACAACATCAGTTGGCAGAGGAGATTTATCGACATTTTCAACCGATAGCTCGTAGGCCACGTTGTTGCTGACCCGGCAGCGTGCCGCCTCAAACAATGCTCGATGTCCGGCATGTAGGGGATTGAATGATCCGGCGACAATTGCTGCTGGTAGGGTGCCACCCGGTCTCCAGCGACCGTCTTCATAAACGCTAAGCCACGGCTGTCGTCCGTCGCGCAAAGCCTCGAGGCGATCGGTTGTGGAGGTCCCAGTTCGCTTAACTGGAAGGAGAAGCTCCAGTTCGTCTCGTACAGGATGGCCGACTGCGTCTGCAAGTGCGGTCAGAACGATCTCTTCTGAACGTGCTTCTTGTTCTTCCCGATCTCGCTGGGAGGGATCGAATTCTCGAACGTACGAGAGGGTTTGCGTTCCATCAAAGGTGGCGACGTGAATCCTATCCGCACCTTTACGCACACGGTCGGTCGCGAGCGCTGCGCTGCATCCGAGACCAATAACTGGAATCGTTGAGTCTGGCCGGAACGATAGGGCTCGGTCAAAGGCCACACGAGCGAGCGCTGTAGCCGTGCTGGCGGACACGGCTTGTTGCGGTTCAAATCCTAGGTAGGCGGCTACGGCCTCAGGTGCATACGGTACTGCCACGTCAAGGACTGTTCGGGAGCCGCCAGGTCGGCGCAACAGCGCGGTAATCGTGCCGGTAGCACCACCGGTTAGAGCAAGGGCCGCTCTGGTTCGCCCCACGTGAATCTGTTTGACAAGGCTATTGAAATTGTTGGTGTCGGCTTTCACCGAGTTGCTCAGGTGATGTCTACAAGCACGCGGCTGTCCTGCACTCGAGCTGAATACGTGCGGACGCGCGCGCCATCGGTTTCAGTGAGCGCACGGCCAGTGTCTAGGTCAAACATCCAACCGTGCCATGCGCATTGCAGGACCAGATCATCTGCTTGGATCTCTGGCTGTGCACCCACCGATGTTACCCGCAGGCGGGATTTGCAGTGTCCGTCTGAAAGCCGAGCTCCCTGGTGCGGACATATGTCTCGAATTGCATAAAACCTCTCACCATCGTTAACGACCACGAGTGCACGTCCGTCGATCTCGACTCTCTGCGGCCGGCCGACCTCAAAATCGGTTACCGCACCTATGTCATGCCCGTTCGAACTCATAAAACGCCGTAGCATTCTCTGACATAATTTTGTTTCGGAGGTCTCCACGAACCACAGACGGGAGCGCACGATCCGGGGAGTCGAAGTCCCAGTGTGGGTAGTCAGTGGCGAACATTAAGAAGTCGTCACGGCCGATCATATCGAGAATTTGAAGAAAATGTTGGGGGTTCGGTGGCTCGTCCATTGGCTGAGTGGTCATCCGGAAATGTTCCAGGATGTACTCGCTGGGAAGTCGACGTAGCCAGGGCACTTCTTCACGGAGACCCTTGTAATTCTTGTCAAATCTCCACATCAGGGGTGGCATCCAGGCAAACCCTCCCTCGATCAGGGCAATCTTTAGATCCGGAAATTTCTCGAATACGCCTTCAGACACCAGGCTCAATACCTGCGCCTCGAAGGCTTGGGTCATTCCTGTGTGATCTTCAAGGTAGTACGAAGGCCATCCGGCGGCAGTAATCGGATTGTTGCCCCAGGTCCCGAAGTGAATTCCTACGGGAAGACCAACGTCGCAGGCTGCTTCGAAGATCGGATGGAAAATCCTCTTGCCGTAGGGGGACTCGGACCGAACGGTCACAATAATTTGTACGTATCTGGGGTCTTTAGCCACCCTTCGAATTTCTTCTGCAGCTGCTTCAGGCAAGTTGGCGGTAACTGAAATAGATCCACGCCAGCGGTCATCGTTATCCAACCACGTCGCGCTCATCCATGCATTGATTGCTGAGGCGAGGGCAATCGAGAAGTCGTCGTTATGGACTTTTTCGTGTCCGTACAGCGGATTCAACACCGCATAACGGATATTCCAGTGGTCGAGCAATTGCTGACGTGCGAAATCAGGGTCGGATCCAACCCGCTGTCCATTTGGCGGCCATGCATCACGACGCCCAGCCATTTCGTAGCCCTTTGGATATTGTGTGCCAGGCGGACCTTTAAAACCGGACTGCTCGATGTATTGGTTCCATCGCGAGGATAGGAACGGTGTGAGGTCAGCGATTGTGTTCGGGTAGGGGTGCACGTCGGTGTCAATGGTCCCGGACGTGATGCGTCGCCCTACTTTTTCAGCTTCTTTGGGTTCGGTGACGACAGCCTGAGCCATACAAGGCCTCCTTAGGTGTTGATGGTGACGAGCCACGTGTCTTCAGTCAAGGGTGTTGACATGTATTTGGTCGTTTTTCTGTCAACGACGGTGTGTTGCACCAGTTTGGTTTTCTATCGATTTCTTTGTTGTTCTTACTGGTGATTACCCTGGGTAAATGTTGGAGAACTTGGTCTGAAGCCGATTGAGTAACGGCTTGGCATCAAGAGGGCCGCCGGTGACATCAGCAATCAATTGATCCGGCGTGCGACGTCGACCGATCCGATAGATGTTTTTTCGAAGCCAATCGTGCAATGGCTGGTATTCACCGCGGCCAATCTGTGCGGAGATTTCTGGTGTGTCGCGGAGTGCAGCGTCAAACAATTGTGCACCGATAATGTTGCCGAGCGTGTATCCCTGAAAAGCACCACCGATAAACCCCGCATACCAGTGCACGTCCTGCAGCACTCCATCTCGATCGTCAGGAGCTGAAACTCCAAGATCGGTCCGGTAACGTTCGTGCCAGGTGTTCGGCAGGTCAGTTATTGAAATGTTTCCCTCCAGCAAGTCAAGCTCGAGTTCAAATCGAAGCATGACGTGAAGGTTGTACGTGACTTCATCAGCATCGGTTCGAATCAGCGAAGGCCGGACCCGATTGATTGCGTTGTAAAACTCGTGGAGTTGGACGTTCTGAAGCTGCTCGGGAAACTGCGTCTGCAGTTCCGGGTACCAATAAGACCAAAATTCCGGGCTGCGAGCCACAATGTTTTCCCACAACCGAGACTGGCTTTCGTGCATTCCAGACGACGTTCCACTTCCTAGCGGTGTACCGTCGTCGTCAGCACATGTGCCTTGTTCGTACAGGGCATGCCCAGCTTCGTGGATCGTAACGAACAGGTGTTCCCCCAGAAATGATTCGTTGGTTCGTGTTGTGATTCTGACGTCGCCATGGGCGAATCTGGTCATAAAAGGGTGTGCGGTTGGATCCAAGCGGCCGCGATCGAAGTCATACCCCATTGCCTGAATGACGGTGCTGGAAAACTTCGTCTGCTGCGCGGATGGGAAATGGTTTCGGAGGGCCCCGTCATCGACCTGCTTGCTGTCCGAGATACGATCTAGCAGCGAGATCAAACCTGTTCGCAACTCGGCGAAGACCGGTCTGATACGGGCGACGGTCATCCCATGGTCGGCCGCATCGATCAAGGGATCGGCGATATGATCTGAATCAGGGAAGAATTCGCAGTACTCTCGGCTTAGGACTAACGTGGTCTCCAGCAGTTCCTTCAGTGCGGCGAAGTCGTTACGTGGTCGAGCCGCGACCCATGCTGCGTAGGTTTTTGACATGTGGCCAGCTGCTCGCTCGCTGAACTCAGTCGGGACACGTAGCGCGAGGTCAAAATCCCGTTGGGCGACTTCAATCAGCGCCCTGTCATCGTGGCCGGGCGGCAGGGATTCGGCATATGGAATCAGACGGTTAAGCAAAGCGCCGAGCTCAGGATCAGTTGCTCGCTCATGGCTTAATCGCCCAAGTAGGGCGAGTTGCCGACTGCGACTTAACGCGCCACCAACCGGCATGAAGGTCGTTTGATCCCAATGGAGCACAGAGGATACTGCGCTCAGATCGGAAATCTCGCGGAGGCGCAGCCGTAGTTCTTCAAGAGCTACTTTACTGGGCACGGATCCCTACGTTGTCTTTACCCATGGTTAAGTCAAGATCACGATTATGGTCGAAATTCTGCCGCGATAGCCGGCCACGGATGATCCAGCAGGACAGAGTCTGGCGAGCGACCGGTTACTGAGACCGCAACCATTCCATCCGTCAGAGCGGAAAGTTCATCTTCTGGCTGGGAGCCTGAACTGAAGTAGTCACCGTAAGCTAGCTCGATGGATGTCTGGCTTATCCCTATCGTGGAGTTTTTGAGCACAAGGTCGCTGAAAACCGTGAACGGTGCAGGCGAGGTGAGTCGGACTCGAGAATCAGTGGAAAAGCTAGCCGGGATGTTTACGTTAATCAGAACGTTTGGGAGCTGGTCGAAGGTTTCTTGAATTGCGACGATCATGCGTTTAGCAGCCCGAGCGATAGCCGGATAGGCCGACCGCCCATCTCCCGCTGCCGAGACAGCGATCCCCAACAAACCTCGTTCAACCGCAACTTTTGCAGCGCCAACTGTGCCAGACACCTTGTAGGCTTCGGCGCCAGGATTCCATCCAGCATTAATTCCTGAGATGACAGCATGGGTGTTGCCCCCGAATGCATGTGCTGTGCCGATAGCTGCAACGGTGGCTGGAGGGGCATCAACCGAGAACGCCGGAATGTTGAGAGAAAACCCATCCGGGGCGGGGCACGAATCAAGGTCAAATGTTTTTCGTAACCTAATCGACATCCCTGCGCCGCTATAGTTGCGGGCTGGTGCGTAAAGTGAGACGTTGCCAACGGCCGCAAGCTGCTCCGCTAGCATCCAAATGCCTTTGTCATCGATGCCATCGTCATTTGCTACCAACAGGTTCACGAAACGGTCTTCCTTGCGCGCAATCTAATCTCGTATGTCCAGTCTGCTAGTCCGTCAGCGTCAGCTTTGGATTTGGCTGTAGCTCGCACCCGGTTGGCCAGCGAGGTTTGCTGGACGGTATCCAGTTGAGCACAAATGTAAGTGGTTGCAAGCAACAAGCTATGTGTGGCGCGTTCGGGATCGACTCGACGATAGGTAGTTGTGGCCCGCAAATCGACCGTTTCAAACCCCGCCGCCCGACTTACCGCCTCAACGCCGCCGATCGAGGGGGGACGAAACAACCCAAGAAGTGTCGTGGCTTTTGCTCCAGTGATATCACGAAGGACCGACCTGAAGATTCGTTCTATAGGTCGGCCGAGAATCCGATCGCCAAATTGTGTGATGTCCAATGTGCCGCCTGGCCGGAGGACTCGCCACATTTCCTGGAACACCCCGCATTGGTCGGGCAGGTGGCTAAGGGCCCGACGACTTGCGATGTGGCCGATTGATTTGTCACCAAGCGGGAGCACTTCGGCATCACCCTCAATCAGTGCGGTGCGTGTTGGGGGCAGTGCCTCGAGGGCCTGCCTAAGCATGCCTCGCGATAGGTCGATACCTACAATCTGAGCTGCTTGAGAGGCTACAAGCGGGACTATTGAACGCCCTGTACCACAGCCGATATCGAGGACAACGTCCCCGGTTTTGACAGCGAAGTCTTGGGGCGTGGTGGGGGGCTCATGGCTGGGTTTAGTCCCGAATTCTTGGGCACGAATGTCGTAGCCGAGACGGATCGCCTTGCGTGCGCGCGCTGCTTGCTGCGTGTCAGTCACGTACCCAGGTGCCATCGATGTGATGAGCGCCGTCCACTGGGAGGATGACACCGCTAATGGACTCTGCTGCATCGGACGCGAGAAAAAGGGTCGCATCGGCAATTTCATCTGGACGGATGAAACGTCCGGACGGCATACCAGCCATTCGGTCTTCGACGTCATCGAAATCTCGATACACCCGTGGCACATCAACGAAGGCGGGAGCCACAGCGTTTACCCTGATGCCTGTGCCAGCTAACTCGAGAGCCATCGTTTGTGTGATACCTACAAGCCCAAGCTTGGTAGCCCCGTAGCCAACCCGACCTTTTGCGTGGCGCATTACTTGGGTCGTCACCATGTTCACAATGGATCCGCCGTGGTCACGCTTCTGAAGTGCCAGCACAAACAGGCGTGATAATTCGTAAGGGGCGTGCAGATTAACGTCAGCCATCCAGCGCCAGCGCTCCCCATCCATCTCAGGAAAGGGAAAGTTACCTTGAGCCGCCGCGTTGTTCACAAGGACATCGATATTTCCCAGGCAATCGACGGCTTCTGCGAAGACGGACGCTGGCGCATTCGGTTCAGCGAGATCAGCCGTGACGCCACAGACCGTGCCCGTTCCAAGACTTCTAAGCAAGTCGCATGTCTTGGTGATGTCGGTTTCAGTACGGGCGCAAATCGCTACATTTGCTCCTGCGCGGACAAACGCTTCTGCGATGGACAGGCCAATACCCTGGGTTCCTCCTGTTATGAGGGCCGAGTGTCCGCTGAAGTTATAACTGACGTGTGCCATAAGGGTGTTAGTCCGTCGAATACACCTGTTTACGAGATTATCGTATCCACTAGAGGCAGGTCAGACGTACGTTGTTGTGGTCAATATGGTCGGTTCCCCATGCCAAGTTTTATGAGCTGAATCCCAGATCGACGGGATCCCGTGACTCAACAATGGGCATAACCGAGGTGAGGAACTGTTCCACGGATTGACCCCCCACATCACCTCCGGTTCGTAGTCGAACCGAAACCTGTTCTGCTTCGATATCCCGATCCCCAGCGATCAGCATGTAAGGGATCTTCTGAAGTTGGGCATCTCGAATTTTTCGGTTCATACGTTCGGCGCGCTGATCAATGTCAACACGTAGGCCAGCGTCAATCAGTCGATCGGCTACGTCGGTGCAATACGCCACGTGCCGGTCAGCAATAGGGACAACTACGACTTGAACTGGAGCGAGCCATACCGGGAACGCACCGGCGAAGTGCTCTGTCAGCACGGCAAAAAACCGTTCCATTGCTCCAAAAATAGCGCGGTGGACCATGACAGGTCGTTTGCTTGTACCGTCTTC
>CAZFVB010000047.1:0-1814 GCA_964522375.1 uncultured Chloroflexota bacterium | reverse complement strand
GAAGTTGCCACATGCGGCCATTAGCGTCGGCGACTTGAATATCAATCTTGGGCCCGTAAATAGCTGCTTCTCCTTCAACACGATCGTAGGGGATGCCGTGCCGCTCAAGGGCATCGATCAGACCTTGTTCGGCCAACCCCCATAAATCATCGCTGCCGACAAACTTTCCATCCCCTGCCGTGTCTCGAACACTGAGGTCCACTTTATAGTCATCAAACCCAAACGTTGAGTACACACTTTTCGCGAGATCAAGCGCCCCGCTGACCTCATCAGCAAACTGATCTTGGCGACAAAAAATGTGCGCATCGTCCTGCGTCAAACCACGGACTCGGAGGGCGCCGTGCAGAGTGCCGGAGCGCTCGAATCGGTAAACCGTTCCTAGCTCGCCAAACCGAAGAGGAAGATCGCGATAACTTCGGGTTTGGGAAGCATATATTTGAACATGGAAAGGACAGTTCATGGGCTTATTGATAAAGGTTTGGTGCTCAAGCTCCATCTCGGGGAAGAGGCCATCAGCAAACCATTGCGTATGTCCACTGGTTTCCCATAGTTCTCGACGTCCGATGTGCGGTGTGTACACCATGTCGTATCCGCGTTTCCGATGTTCCTCGCGCCAATAGGTTTCGAGCAACTCACGAATTTGTGCGCCCTTGGGATGCCAGAGAACTAGACCTGCCCCAACGGACGGATTGATGGAAAAGAGGTCGAGATCCCGCGCCAGAGTACGGTGATCGCGACGTCGGGCTTCTTCAAGTCGATCCAGATGAGCTGCGAGCTCCTCTTCTGTTTCAAAAACGGTTCCGTACACACGCTGTAATTGTGGTCGATGCTCATCACCGCGCCAATAGGCGCCTGCGATTGAGAGCAATTTGAAGGCACCGATGTCTCCCGTGGTATCGACGTGGGGACCTCGGCATAAGTCCACAAAAGGTCCGGACGTGAAATAGCTGATCGTCTCGTCGTCTGGAAGATCGTTGATCAACTCAACTTTGAACGGCTGATTGTGGTCCTTGAAGTATGCGAGCGCCTCGTTGCGACGGTGTTCTGAGTACTCGAATGTGTAGTTGGACTTCTTGTGTTGTTCCATGGAAGCTTCGAGCGCCTGCAAATCATCAGGTGTAAGCGCTCTAGGAAGCTGAAAGTCGTAATAAAACCCGTCGTCAGTCGGAGGTCCAATTCCAAGCTCTGCGTCAGGAAACAGGTCCAGCATTGCTGTTGCTAACACATGCGCGGCGGAGTGCCGCATCCGGCTCAGTCGATCGTCACCGTTGCCAGAACTCATTGAAGGACTCCGCTAATCAGCACGTGGGTTCAGAGAAATAAACACACTTAGTTGGTAAACAGATCTAATATATTGCCTAATTTTCCAGCACCATCCTGCCTGTAAATCTCCGTATACCCACAGTCAGCACACGACACCGTGCCGTACTTCTGGTTCTGTATGTTCAGAAAGCGCGTGAGACCGGATCCGGTAGTACGCAAAGCCCCGGATGCTGAAGCTATCACAAGGCTGGGCCATCCCACTCAAACTCGAGATTACCGACGATTACGGTATCGCCCGGCATGGTCCCGACCCGTTCAAGCCGTTCCGTGATTCCACGGCGATCTAGCTGTCGCTGAAAGTAGGCGGCGGCATCAGGGGTGTCAAAGTTCAACTTTTCTGCGATGTCCTCCAGACGCTTATCACGTACGACGTATGCCCCATCGGATCTCCGAAGCAGCTGCGCGTCTTGGTCGACGGGCGACGGCCGTAGAACTGCGGTTTTCCGGAGTTCTGGACGGTCAGGTTTCGGAGCCTCGGCTAGTAACGCCAT
>CAZFVB010000046.1:0-13453 GCA_964522375.1 uncultured Chloroflexota bacterium | reverse complement strand
AGTTCCAACAAGTTTCAGCAGTTGGGGGGCTTGCCCGGGTTGCAGGCTCACAAGGTTATAGTCATCATCGATGACAAGCATGCTCAAGGCACGGTTGACGATGGCTATCGGTTGCTGGAACGGGACGCTACCTACAGGCTCTTCCTTACGAAGCACCGTGGTGCTGTTTTCTTGGTCGGGGATGGCTTCGACCACGCGGGACTCGATGGCGTTCAGCACGTAGATTGATTCTCCACGAACTTCCAGGGGTTCATTTGAGACCCCCACCCCTTCCGTAAATTTATCAATCAATTTAACGCTGGTAATTTTCACGACCAAGGTCAAAGTTTCTTTCCGCTTCTCAATATCAAGCAACAGTCTGTTTATGTCTTCGCCAAGAGTTTTATCTGCTCCGGGGGTGTTGCGTGCCTCCATGGCCAGAGCCTCGGCCTTGGCCAACGCGAGCAAAATGCTGTCGACATTTTCATTTTGTGGGTCGCCTAGCGTGTCTCGGTACTTGTCTTGAGCTTCATCGAAGATCGTCCGCGCAGAACGTTCAGGGTTTTCTACCACTTCTGAGATAGTGGGGGGCTCGGGACCGTTTCTCCCAATCGTGTCTGTTTCGTCTGTGTCTTCTCGAAATGCGTATATCACCAGCATGCCGAGAAGGATCACAAGCGATAGCGAGAAGATGAAAACCCCTGGCCCAGGTAAAGACTTTTTGGGTCGGGGCAAGAAGGGATCGTGTCCTTCGGTAATCGGCATACCAACTCTTCCGAGCGGAGATTCAGTTTGAGAACTTGGACTGGAACCTGTGCGAGTCTCGCGTAGAGCGCGGAGGCTCTCCCAATCATCATAAAGGAGGGGGTCTCGATTCTCACTACTGATTTCGGCCCCGGTTTTGTTCGCCCCACTTGAGTTTGACTCGTCTTTCCGGCCCGAGACAAGCCGTACTATGGCTTTTATCGTCATGACTGGCAGAAGCAAAAGGATAAGGGCGGCCGTCAGCGGAATGCTTGCCAGCCGTTGTCCCAATGTTTGACTCTGTGTTGCTCCACGTCGGGACCGTGGTTCTTCGTAGGGAGTTTCCTCGACTGGTTGTGTGTCAGCCGGTAAGTCCCATCTCGTTTGTCCGTTAGTTAGTGAAGTTGCGGGTTGCTCTGTTATTTGGGGAGAGGGGATAGGTGCTTCGATCGGACCGGTGGGAAACTCGGTGCCCTGTTGGGGTTGAATTCGAACCACCAAGAGTTCACAGAGTTGACCACCCCGTTGTGCGACAAGCGCGCATATGTCGTGAGCTGCTTGTTGGGCTATCCGACTGTGTAGGAGTCCTTGGATCTCTCGTTTTGTAAGACCATGGCGCAGGTCGTGTGACGCCAGCGCAACAACATCACCGTCATCAAGCTTTACCCTGAATATTTCAATCTCTTGGTCTGGGGCGAACTCTGGTTGCGGATGAGTTTCCGGGAGAGTTTGGTCAGGAAGAGCATTAAGAACGCCAGCCCGAAGAATAAAGATCTGACTCGGTGGAAGCTGAGCTATATAGAGGTCGTTGCCCTCGATAATCGCAACAGTCGCTCCCAGGGTTTCGACACGATTGTTCTGCCTGACGTCGACGGCTACCTGATCCGCAGCTTGACGCATGCTGTACAAAAGGCCGTTGATTATGTTTGTGGTGGTATTGGCGAAATACGACGACACGAGCGACCGACTGAACGTTGCACATAGCTGATCGTTCCCTCCTTGCATGACAAGGTAAAGATCGCCGAGGTTGGCCTGTGCGTGGGGAGCTCGTTGCGTAAGAAGACGTGCGCTGCCATGGCTGGGAGCACCGTCGTTCAGGCTTGCGAGTCCTACATCGACATCGAGTGCCATAGGAATCCGGTGGGTGGGGAACTGTTAGTCAACAACATTTCGGTTCCAGGAAAATTCCAACTCTTTTCGAAGTCGTGATCTTATCAGTGGGATTGTTCATCATGGGCGATTGATGCTCGGATGTTGGGTTGAGCCGTTGTCGGAGCGGTACCCCTATGCTAGCGTGAGTCCACCATTGAACTTGTAAATTCTTTTGTAGGAGTCGCTACTGCCCTCGCCATCCCCCCGTCTCGATCAGAGGCCACGTCAACGTGGTCCACGAATAAACGACCAAATCCGTGTACGAGAAGTTCGTCTGATCGATGAGGACGGCCAACAAGTTGGGATCACGGCAACCGTTGAAGCCCTGGAAATGGCTCGGGAGCGTGGCTTAGATCTCGTTGAAGTCTCGCCAGACGCTCAGCCTCCTGTCGCGAAAATTCTTAACTTCGGAAAGTTCAGATACCAGCAGAACCGAAAAAAGTCGGATGGGAAAAAGAGGCAACGGGCTGGAATTGTTAAAGAAGTTCGCTTCGGGCCTCGCACGGGCGATCACGACATCAAATTCAAGATAAAACGGCTTGAAAAGTTTCTTGGCGAAGGTAACAAGGTGAAAGCTTGGGTACGTATGCGGGGTCGTGAGCTAGCGCATCCCGAAGTGGCTGTTCGTGTGCTTGAGCGTGTGAAGACCGATTTAGACGCGCATGGTGTGCTTGAGCGTGATGTGACGCGAGAGCAGGATGGTCGGGTGATGAGCATCATCATGGCACCGCCCAGTAAGAATTAAATACAAGGGATTTATCAAGGAGCGGACGAAAACATGTCTGCCTCGGTGCGTTGGCATCCGGAGGAACAACGCCGGGATGATGGCAGTGTCCGTAATGTTCGCTCGGCGTGGTTGGTAGCGGATGGTAGTGACGATGGTGAAAGTCAGACGCGATATCTAGCGTATTTAGGCAATCGGCCACAGGTTACGAAGCAACTGCGTGAGGAATGTGAAGTCCTGTACCCGGAGATAAAGATTGACTGGGTGGAGGTGGCTCGCGCTATAGAAAATCCGCCGCCAGTAGTTGCTCCAGATCTTGAGGCGCTAGCTCAGCATTGGTCTGAAGCTGTTATTGAACAGGGCTACGAGCCGATAGAGATAGAAGCAAGGATTGGTAGAGGTCGTCAGCGACCGCTTTCCGATCTTTCTCGTTTGATCGAGGACGCGGGTGTTGTTGGTCGTATTGAGCGCACATCTGGTTCGATCATGGCCTACATGACCGAGTTTCACCCGAATTATGCTTATGCGGTAGCAAAGCTATACGTGCTATTAATTGGAAACGAAGAAGAATTCGAGAGGCTCGAGGCGGAAGAGCCGTCGGTTTTTCGGAAGATGCCTCGTGCCGACCAAGTGAAATTCTGGCGTGGATCGGTTGAACGAATCCAGCATTCACTGAATAGTTAGCTAGTTAATTCAACCTATATTGGATCGGAGCATTTCTTATGCCACTCTCGCCACCTAGTACATGGTCTCGCCGTACGCACACTTGCGGTGAGCTTGGCATGACGCATGTCGGCGAATCAGTGGTGCTAAACGGTTGGGTGCATCGTCGTAGAGATCAAGGTGGACTTATCTTTATTGACCTTCGTGATCGCTACGGTGTGACGCAGGTTGTGATCAATCGGGACGAGAATTCTGAGGCTCATGAAACTATAGGGCAGACGCGCAGCGAGTTTGTGCTTTCGATCTCGGGGGTTGTCCGTGAGCGCCCATCTGGAACCTCTAATGAGGAGCTTTCGACTGGAAAAATAGAAATTGGACCTATTACGGACGTGGAAGTGTTGTCAGCATCAAAACCCCCGCCGTTCGAGATTACTTCGGACGCGGATATTGACGAAGCGGTTCGATTAACCAACAGGTATCTAGATCTTCGGCGCGATCGAATGCGGGAGCTAACAGAACTTCGGTTCAACATTACTCGGGTTATGCGTCAATTCTTGTGGGAGCGTGACTTTCTGGAACTTGAGACACCGACGCTTGTTAAGAGCACACCGGAGGGGGCAAGAGATTTTGTGGTGCCGAGTCGGCATTACCCGGGCCAAGCGTACGCATTGCCACAGTCGCCGCAGCAGCTCAAGCAACTGCTTATGGTTGCCGGTCTTGATCGGTATTTTCAGTTAGCGCGCTGCTATCGGGACGAGGATTTGCGTGCTGATCGAGTAGCTGAATTCACCCAGCTTGATATCGAGATGGCCTTTGTCGATCGTGAGGACGTGATGGCCTTGCTCGAGGCGCTCTATTTGGAGATCGCGGCCAAGCTCTCTAGCAAACGGGTGCTTAAGGACCCGTTCCCGCGGCTTTCCTACGCCGAGGCGATTGATCGATATGGTTCAGACAAGATGGATATGAGGTTTGATCTTGAACTAACAGATGTCAGCAATGCTGTAAGGGGTAGGGACTTCAAGGTTTTCACCGAAGTTTTGGAGAACGGTGGAATGGTAAAGGCCTTGGTTGCTCCAGGAGCGGCTTCCTTTAGTCGTCGTCAGATAAAAGAATTAGAGCAGATCGTAAAGACAAAGGGCGCTTCAGGACTTGCGACTATTGGCCTGGGAAATGATGGTTCCATTCGGTCGCCTCTTGAGAGATTTTTTGGTGCAGATGGTTTGAAGGAGATCGCTCAGGCTTCCGGAGCTGGCGATGGGGATCTAGTCTGCATGGTGGCGGATACGCGAGAAGTTGCGGCGACCTCGCTTGGCGAGCTTCGAAATCATTTGGGTTCACAATTGGAACTTATAGACCCCAACGTGCTGTCCTTTGCCTGGGTTGTTGATTTTCCGTTGTTCGAAAGAGATCCGGAGACCGGGGGGTTCACCTTTTCTCATAACCCGTTCTGCTCGCCGGCGGATGACTCGTTTGATCTTCTCTACAACGATCCGGCTCAGGCGTTATCGAAGCAATATGACTTGGTATGTAATGGACATGAGATTGGCGGCGGATCAATTCGAGCACATCGGGCGGCAGATCTACGCCGCATCTATGAGGTGATGGGATACGGTCCTGAGGCAATTGATAATGAAATTGGTCACATGCTTGAGGCGTTTGAGTATGGTGCGCCACCGCATGGGGGTATCGCGATGGGGCTGGAGCGCATAGCCATGATTCTGGGAGACACTTCGAATCTACGTGACGTGACTGTATTTCCGAAGAACCAGGCTGGCATCGACCTGATGCTCAAGGCGCCGTCGAAACTTGCCACTGACCAACTCGACGAGCTATATCTCGACGTTAATATGCCGGCCGAAGATTGATGGTCCGGCGAATCCTAACTTTGCTTGGGGCGCGGAAGTGTTTCGTCAAGCCATACGCGTATATCCTCCAGCTCATCCATAGATATTTGGTGGCCGATAGGGTATTCGCGGTAGGTCACTGCGGCACTCAACTCTTCAAGGATCTTGAGTGACTGTCTGCCGAGGGTCACGGGGACGACCGTATCAGATGTTCCGTGCCCAAGAAATATTTTTGCACCGTTTAAGTTTGTGGCTAGGTCCTCCGTTTTCAGCGGAAAGTAACCGCTTATGGCTATAACCCCTGCCACAAGGTCAGGTCGCTGGGCTTGAATGCCAAGTGCTGCAACAGCTCCCTGACTAAATCCCATTAACACCACACGGTCACCATTGTCCGAGGATTTCTGCCCAGTCGACTCGAGGAATGCTTCGAGTGCTGTCAGACTTTCGAGTAGCGTGGGTTGTTCTGTTTGTCCGGCTTCATGCATGCGGTACCACTCATATCCACCATCGTGGGGAGGGTCTAAAGTAAGAGGCGCTTGAACCGATATGACACGGAGATCTTCGCGATTCAACTCGAAGGCTAGAGGAGCGATGCCTGTGGCGTTGTCGCCACGGCCGTGGAGTAGCACGACGGTGTCATTTCGGGGGCTTTGGGTACCGGGTATAACAATTTCATGCTGCAGGTGAGATGGAGAAGGACTGGCTGCAGGTTGTGCCCCCACTTCGTTAATTCTCGGGCGTGGCTGTACCACGAGCGACACTTGCTTCGATGTTTTCTCCACCTGCGGAAAGGCCAAGCTTATAGAGGTTGTAATACAAGCCTCGTTTCGAAAGCAGCACATGATGAGTGCCTCGTTCTACCACTTGTCCCTCGTCGAGTACGAGGACCTCGGTCGCATTTCGAACGGTAGAAAGTCGGTGGGCGATAACGAAGGATGTACGACCAACCATGAGGGCTTCCATCGCTTCCTGGATCACACCTTCAGTCTGTGTGTCTACCGAACTAGTTGCTTCGTCAAGGACGAGGACGCGAGGGTTAGCGAGCAGCGCTCGAGCGAATGAAACCAACTGACGCTGGCCCGTTGAAAGACTTCCGCCACGTTCTTCAATCTGGGTGTCATATCCAAATGGAAGATCTTGAATATATCCGTGCAGCTGTACAGAACGGGCGACCGCAATTACTTCGTCACGCGTTGCTTCTGGACGGCCGTAGGCAATGTTTTCATGAAGGCTTCCACTGAATAAGAAGGGTTCTTGCAACACAAGTCCGACTTGGCGTCGTAAAGAGTCCTGGGTGACATTTCGTATGTCATGCCCGTCGATACGCACAGATCCCTCGGTTACGTCATAAAATCTTAGAAGCAGGTTGATAATGGTGGTCTTACCGGCACCTGTTGCGCCGACGAGAGCGATTCGATCTCCAGGGTCGGCGTTAATACTGACCTCACGTAGGACAGGTCGGCCTTTTTCATACTCAAAGCCAACGTTTTCGAAGGCTACGTTACCGGTGATCTTGGGTAAGGCGATGGCATCGGTTTGGTCGCTAATCGTTTCATCGGTATCAAGGATTTCAAAAACTCGCTCGGAGGATGCCATTGCTGCTTGCATCGTGTCCCAACGCGTCGCGAGTTCTTGAATAGGTCCAAAGAACCGTTCGATATACAGTACAAAGGCTGTGACGATTCCGAGAGTTACTCCGTTCGTTTCACCCAGCACGAAGGATCCTCCAAACCAGAGCACTAGGCCGGTGGAAATCGCTGTGAAGAGTTCAACCGCTGGTTCAGCGGAGGCTGATACTGACATGGCACGAAATGTTGCTCGGGCCTGTTGGTGGTTAACCGAGTCAAATCGCTGGGCATTCACGCTTTCTCGGGCAAAGGCCTGGGTCACACGCATTCCGAGTATCGATTCGGCTATCACCCCGTTTACGGTCGATCGCTTGGCGCGCATGTTCCGGTGAGCGGCGCGGGCGATCTTGGCGAAAAAAATACCCATGAGTAGCATCAACGGCGATATGGCAATAGTGATGAGCGTGAGTTGCCAGCTCAACAAGGTCATCGCAATGATGATGCCTACCAGCAGTGCTACATCTGCGATTAGTCCTATTGCACCTTCGGTCACAGCCTCTCCGACTTGTTCAACGTCGGAGGCCATTCGTCCAATCAATCGGCCGGTAATTTGTCGGTCATAAAAACCGAGGGATAACCCTTGGTATTTGCGGAACAGTTGCATCCGCATCCGGAACAACATGTTTTGACCGAGGCTTGCATTAATAACCAATTGAACTGCTGTGGATCCGGCGTGTCCCACTGTGACGAACAGAAAACCGATCCCGGCGAATGCCAGTGCTTCTGGATTGCCCGCGCGGATCCCCTCATCGATAGCTAGGCCAATAATTGCTGGTTGTGCCATTCCGAACCCTGCAACACCCAGAATGGCAAGGACGGCAATCCCTACCCTCTTGGGATCGCGGAGTAAGTAGCCCAGGAGCCGAAGCAGGAGGCGACGATCAAGGCCTTCGTAGTCGTTGTCTTCTTGGGTAAAAGTCCCGTGGGTTTGGAGGTTCTGCATCGTTATGGACTAGTTGGGCTGGCGGCTGAAAGGTCTGTACGGGCTTCTTCCATGCGGCTGGCTTGTAGGTCGAACAGATCACGATAAAAGCCTGGTCGAGTGAGCAGTTCATGATGAGTGCCTCGATCGAGCACTCGGCCTCGGTCGATCACGAGGATTGTGTCGGCATGTTCGACCGAACTTATGCGTTGGGAGATGATGAACGTTGTACGCCCAGTGGATCGTTCCTGTAGAGCCTCTTGGATTTTCCGTTCGGTTTGGGTGTCAACACTGGATGTGGCGTCATCCAGAATAAGGATGGGTGAATCAAGCAATAGGGCGCGCGCTATCGTTAAACGCTGGCGCTGACCACCGGACAGCCCTACGCCACGTTCGCCGACTACAGTCTCGAAACCTTCCGGCATAGCGGTGATGAATTCATACGCTTGCGCGCTACGGGCTGCGGCAACAATATCCGGTACGCCTGCTGAAGGTTCGCCATAAGCAATGTTGTTATGAATGCTGTCAGAAAATAGAAATGGATCCTGAGGCACAATCGCTACTTGAGAGCGAAGGCCCTGTAGATTGAAGTCTTGTATTGGACGGTTGTCTAAGCGGATTTCACCTGCCGTGGAGTCGTAGTAACGGGGTATGAGATTTAGAAGACTGGATTTTCCGGAGCCGGTGGGACCCACTACACCCACAACTGTCCCAGGGTCAATAGCGGCATGCACCTCGCTGAGGATTCTCCGGTTTTGAAAGGCTATTTCTATGTTTTCAAACTCCACGCGACCACTAAGGGCAGGGTTAGGGTCAGTATGCTCGGGACTGGCGATGGGTACTGGTTCGTCCAGTAGGCCAAACAGGCGTTCGGCGGACACGGCTGCTCGAGTCACTCGCTGCACCAAAAACGCAACCATTCGGCTTGGGCGTAATAGGCGAGTGAAGTAGTAGTAGAAGGCGACAAGCACGCCAACGGAAATTGTCCCATCTATGGCCAGGAGTCCACCGGCCCAGACGACAACAAGAGTGCCAACTCCGGTAAAAAGAAGTAGTAGAGGAACCAGGCGGGCGCGTAGCCGAATGGGGGCCATCGCCCGTTGACGCATCGCTTCTGCCTCTAATCTGAACGCTTCGATTTCTCGGTTCTCCATTGCGAAAGCCTTCACCACACGAATGCCGTTTAGGTTTTCGGTCAGCGTCTGAGTAACTCTGGCTTGCTGGCGACGATAGGCCAGCCACATTGGTCGGACGACGCGACTATAGATTGTTGCGGCTGCGATCATGAGAGCTAGGACGATCAGTGACAGCAGCGTGAGTTGAACACTGGTGAGAATCATACCGATGACAATTACGACGAAGATACCGGCGGTCCTCACAAGTTCCATGAGGGCACTCCCGGCGAATCCTTTGACAGTGGTGGAGTCACTGATGGCTACGGTAATCACGTCACCGCTGTCTACTCGGTCGTAGTACCCAAACGGTAATTTTTGAAGCTTGTCGTAGAGCTGGTTGCGAAGTGTCCGCTCAATCTTGGACTCGTAAAACCGTGTGCCTAGTCGGGAGAGGAAAAGGGTTGCCCCGCGAAGCAAAATCAAGGATGCGGCAAGAAGCGCGAAGCCTCGTAACGCTTCTGGATCTTTCTCCACGATGCCTTCATCGATGGCGCGAGCAACCACTTGGGGGAGAACCAAATCCATGGCCGCACAGGCGCACCAAACAAGGAAGCTCAGTATTGCGACGGGCAGGTGAGGTCGGACGTAAGAAAGCGTGCGCCAGATGGGACCTATGACGGATGCTCCTTGCTTGAACCGTCGTTGACAATACCTGGGGTTCTGGCCCTAGCTGCGGATCCACCTTGCTCGGCTGATGAAGGAGGCGAAGTAGTTAAAGGTTGTTTATGTGCTTGCAGGAATTCCACAAAGGTCCATCGGGTGAATGTCCACAGCAGTGCTCCAATCGGGATGCCGAATAGCACCCCCCAGAAACCAGCAGCGATTCCGCCCAAGATGACGCTAGACAGAATCACGATTGGGCTCACACCGATGGTTGATCCCATTACACGTGGCTTAACGATGTTTTCGATTACGAGTGAGACGAGTGTCACGGTGAGTCCAACCCAAATAGCTAAATCAATTCTTATCGCCGCTGCCATCGCGATGGGGACACCGATGCCAACTACCATGCCAAAAATAGGAATGAAAAGGAGCAAGCCGGTACCTACTGCCACCAGTAATCCAAACTCGAGTCCGGCGATGAAGTAGGTGAGCACCACGCTTCCACCCCAGAGGAGGGAGGCAATGAATTGACCGCCCAACCAAGCACCAAAAGTATGTTCTGCAGCACGTACAGCTCGGTCAAAACCGTCGGCCCATGTGTCTGGAAGGATCGCTTCCAGATTTCGCACGGCGCGGTCCCATCCAAGCAGTAGATAGAAGGAAATAATCAGAGTGACCAGGGCAGCGGCTATCCCACCAGCGAGTGTTCCTGTGGCAGACAGAATGCCTGAGGCTAATTCTTGTCCTACGCTAACCAACTGACGACTTACGTCGGTGATTGTGGACCGAACAAAGTCTTCCGGCACGCCCAAAGATATGAGCCGGGCTTCAAGTGCACGCATACCTTCTGGGATTCCACGTGCCTGCTGCGTCAAATTTTCAGCGGCTCGCCCCACTTGTTCGAAAAAGGGCGGGAGTACAAAGAACAGGGCAACGCCGATGAGGCTGAGAAGCCCGAGGTAAACGACAGCGGCAGCTATGGGTCTTGGGATCATCAAGCGTCGAAGCATTCGAACAGGACCTAGGGCGGCGACGGTTAAGATCCATGCAACGAGAAGGACTACGACGAATACGCTCGCTTGCCCTAACAGTTCCCAAAAAAACTGCAAAAGCCATGCGCTCGCCACACCGATGGCGAGGTAGATGAGGAGAAGTAGTGGGCGCTTGGTATCCACGCGCGCCGAAGTCGGTACCTTTATGTTTGCGGCAGGTGGTAATAAATGATGATACCGCTCTGCAGGACTGAGCAAGCAAGGTTATAGATGGATCGGAGGCGCATTATCATGGGCCGGGTTTTGATTACAGTGTGCCTTGGTGCTAGTTCAGCGGACTCGGGGGCAAATGCTTAGGGGAAACGCCTCACCCAAGATTGAAGGCAAACTCGCAAGGGTCTCACGCAAGTCAGGCGTATATCTTATGCGGGACTTGGAAGGTCGAGTCCTTTACGTGGGTAAGGCACGATCGTTGCGTCCGCGCGTCCGGAGCTACTTCAGACGCGGTGACCATACCTTCAAGACACAGTCGCTGATTGCTCGTATCGCTGATTTTGATGTGATCGTGACTGATTCAGAGGTAGAGGCCCTACTTCTCGAAAACAACTTAATTAAGGAGCACAAACCTCGCTTCAACGTCACATTTCGTGATGACAAGCAATATTTGTATATCAAGGTCACGGTCGGCGAGGTATATCCACGCGTCGGAACCACGCGTCGCCTGTTGAAAGATGGGGCTTTGTATTTCGGGCCATATACAAGTGCGAAATCTGTGCGGCAAACCCTCAAGCTGCTTAATCGACTGTTCCCTTACCGAACCTGCAACATTGATATGTCGAGGCCGATTCCGCGTCCGTGCCTCAAGTACGACATAGGGCTTTGTAATGCTCCATGTACTCGTGCGGTCAGCGTGGAGGACTATTCAGCCGTCGTTGATGGCGCCGTGAGATTTCTTCGTGGTGAGCACAATGAAGTGGTTCATCAGTTAACCGAGCAAATGTGGACGGCTTCAGCAGATGAGCGATTTGAGCAGGCTGCTTTGATTCGAGACCGGTTGCAGGCCATTGAAAATGTTTTGGAAAAACAAAAGGTTTCGGATCCGGGTGACCGGGATGGGCAAGCGGACATTTTTGGTGTGGCCCGTCATCAGCGCAGTGCCATTGCAACGGTCTTTCAAGTTCGTGGCGGAAAAATGATCGGCAATCAAAACTACTGGTTGGCGGTGACGGGAGAAGAGACCGAGGTGGAAATGCTAGATGACTTTGTGAGGGAGTACTACGACCGAGCCTCAGACATTCCTCGGCTGGTTCTTGTGCCGCAGGAGTTGACCCATGTGGACGTGTTGCAGGCATGGCTGACCTCCGTGCGTGGATCCAAAGTTGTGCTACATCGACCACAGCGTGGGTCGAAGCGTCGATTTGTTGATATGGCTAGCCGGAACGCTTTTGAGACCTTGCAGCTTGAGCGCGCATCTTGGTTGCATAGTGAAGACAAACTACGACAAGCCCTATTTGAGATTGGGAAGGCGCTCGATTTACCGCGACTCCCGCGTCGTATCGAGTGCTACGACATTTCTCACATTCAGGGTTCTTTGGTAGTTGGATCGCTAGTTGTTTTTGAAGACGGTATTGCCAAGAAAAGTAAATATCGAAGATTTAAGGTTCGAGGTCTGGCAGGCAACGATGATTTTGCGTCACTTCAAGAGGTGCTACGTCGCCGTTTCCGGAGGTATAGCCAAACGATAGTTGCATCCGAAGGTACGCAGTCTGATGGCCTCGAGTTGCCAATTGTGGACCTGCAAAATTTCGACTCATCAAGGTCATTACCGTTGGCGTCAGGATCGATTTCCACTGGCAATAAGGGATGGGGGGCTCGGCCTGATCTGGTCCTCATTGATGGGGGTAAGGGACAGCTGAGCAGTGTGCTTGAAGTGCTTGACGATCTAGGACTGAATCGTTCTGCCGTTCCGGTAGCGGCCATAGCTAAACGCCGGGAAGAGCTTTTTGTGCCCGGTAAACGCGATGCTGCGCTCTTACCGTTCGATAGCAAGGGATTGCACTTGCTATCGAACATTCGGGATGAAGCACATCGTTTTGCTGTGGGTTTTCACGTCAAGCTTCGGACAGCTCGAAGCACCGTATCTGTATTGGATGACATTCCTGGCATTGGGTCTAAGCGAAAGAGAAATCTTCTCAGGGTGTTCGGTTCGCTAAAGAAGATGAAAGAGGCCCCACTTGATCAGGTTGCAACAGTTGACGGGATGAATCGCCAACTTGCGAAGGCTGTGAAGGAGGCGTTGTGATTTCCGTGTGCATGGACAGGAGGATCGTTCGGTGCGGACGCTGACAATAAGATTGAGCCTATGATCCCTCGAGACCGCGGAGCATTTTAGGGCGGTGTGGTTCGTTTAGGCGTTAGCTAATTGGTCCCACAGAGGCACGATGGCCATTTGATCGAGATATCCAATCGGCTGGCCATCTTCGTCGATAACCGGCATTCCAGAGACGCTTTCTCGGTGGAGCTTGATAAAAGCGTCGTGCAGCGTTTCATTAAGGGTTAAGGCGCTAGCTTCGACCATAAGCTCACCGGCTGTCCGATGCACCAGTTCGTCTGCTACATCCATGGCATCCTCAACGGAACTAACTCCTCCTAGCGCAGCTGCCGGAAACACGTCGGAGAAAAGTGCGTCATATATTGTCCGGATCGGTATAACACCGACCATTACGCCTTGTGCATCGGTGACAGCTACGACTCGAATCTCTCGATGTGACCGAACAAGCTCAACTAAGACCCGGAACTCAGAATCCGATTGCACCACGGTAAAGCTGTCTTTAGTCCAGACATCAAACGCGTCACGAACTGTTGAGGTTGAACTGTTCAGCGGTTGCTGGGTGTCGTGGCTCATATACAACTCCAGATCTTGGTGTGCCTACGCGAACGCCAAGTAACGCAGCCATATCCACCCGGTGCCGAGGATGAGAATGACTATTGTGAGCGGAACTCCGTACCTGACAAATTGCATAAATC
>CAZFVB010000045.1:10584-13837 GCA_964522375.1 uncultured Chloroflexota bacterium | reverse complement strand
GCATCGTAGAGCTTGCACGAGCGAGTCGTTCGAACGAGTCAGGATGTGTGACTAAGATACGAGGCGGATTGAGATACTTCGTACGTGCTGGGCGCCTACGCGCCGACGCGGCAGTTCGTCGTTGAGGAGATCGACCGCGCCCGGACAAACGTTCACCCGGGAGAACTCGCACGGCATGTGTCGTCATGCATAGCGAAACTCGCTAGATTCATCTAGTGCTGGCGTATGTGGCTAGCCTGGAAGCCATCCATGATAGGGATGGTGTATAAGGAGGACTTATCACGTGACCATCCCTGCGGCCACAAGGATTGGACACGTCCATTTGCGAGTCGCTGATCTTGAGCGGGCGATTGCCTTCTACTCCGGCCTCCTCGGCCTCGATGTCATTCAGCGCATGGGCCAGGAGGCGGCTTTCTTGTCTGCAGGTGGGTATCACCATCACCTAGGGCTGAATACATGGGGCGTGGATCCAGAGATGGGCCTGCCGGCTGCGGGGACTCCTGGTCTTTATCACTTTGCCCTTTTGTATCCGGGTCGAGTCGAGTTGGCTCGGGCGGTCAAAGTTTTGGTGGAAGCCTCGTGGCCAATCGCTGGCTGCTCAGATCACGGTGTCAGTGAAGCGGTATACCTAGCTGATCCGGACGGCAATGGCATTGAACTCTGTTGGGACCGACCGATGGAGGAATGGCCGCGTTCGGAAGACGGAGCACTTACGATGTTTTCACGGACCTTCACCGTGGAACAGCTTCTGGAAAGCATCTAAGGAACGGTTGCATCCCAGCCGTCTTAAGAGGTTTATATCAGATCAAGTAAGTCCGGCAGCTCCTGGGACACCCTGCACCGCGTCAGCGAATGCTCGAATGTGCTCAGCCGGTGTGCCGGGTGAAAGTCCGCCAGCCGTGCATAGCAGCATTCCGCCTGCGCTGGCCCCTAACGATAATCGTTGTTTGCAGTCCTGAGTGATTTGGTCGGGTTCAAGTTGTTGGACCACATGGATAGGTGGCACATTTCCCATCAGGCACACGGTTCCGCCCAAGTGTTCGGCTGCGATGTCCATCTCGATCCCAAACATGAAAACGGTGCAGTTCATGTCAGCAATGGCCGCGACGGCGTCATCAGGGACAAGGTTTTCGTTGTGATACAGCCGGAAGTTTGCCTGAGGAAACGCGTCAAAGATTTGTCGCAGATACGGGTACACGAATTCTTCGCAGTGTTCCCGTCGGATTTGTCCGGGTAAATGGTCGGTGACGACCAGTCGGTCAATCGTTCCGGTAATGGATTCCTGAGCCTGTACATAGGCGATGTTGGCCTCGGTAACTCGCTTATTCCAGTCATGGATAAGAGCGGGATGTTCGTACAGTTCAATCAGGTAGCGTTCGTATCCGAGCACCAGGGCTCCAGCCTCAACCCACATGCAGCGTCCATAGCCGGTGAAGTGCCCCCACTCATCAGCGATGACTGGGTCCATGTGCTCCGCGTACCAGGCGTACTCTTTGAGCGCCGTCGCCATGTATCCGGAGGACCAGGGGTCAGGCATCTCTAAAGCGGGCAGGTCATGAATATCGTTTACCGCAGCAAGAGGAACCAGAGGGCCGTCTTCCTCCTGCTGAATCGGCGACCCCCATGCGGACGTTTCTGGTGCATAACCAAAGTCTGGCGCAACTCCTGGCAGATGCAGGATGTCTGGGAAGTCCAGTTGGAATTTGGCCTGCGCCAAATACTTGGCTTCCGCGGATTCGTAATATTCCTGCCGTCCGACCCCGGCATACCCTGACAGAAATGGTTCTGAGGCCCACACGACTGGAGGGACTTCAGCCACAGCCTCCTGACGGTTTGCGGCCATTACGCGGCTATAGACCGAGCGCGATCGACTGGCGGCCTCAGAGCTGTTTGGCAGGTTAACCCGTGGCATGTATATGTGGTTCCTCGGTTATCTCTGAACTGTATTTTGGCCACTTTTGTTTTGTATAAGCAAGGGCCAGTCTGAAGAGTCGAAGTTATCGTCTGGAGGGGCGGGTGCCCAGGCCAGGAGCGGTCCGAGTGTGGCGCGACGGCCTGCAAGCGCTGGATAGATGAGCTTAAGGAAATTGCTGGGAGGCCAAATCAACAATTGCCTCCACCTTTCATTTTCGGCGAGTTCCGTCAGTGCTGCGCTTGCTGCCGAACCTCCGTGCAACACGTGGCCGCTAACACTCAGCAGATGAAGCGTTCGATGTCTTCGGGTGGGCGATATTGTCGTTACAAGTGCGCGAGCCGCCTCTGAGTGAGCGTTCAGTCGCGCAATGTGTTCGTGACGATCAAGGCAGGCAATGAGGGCCACGCACTTTCGGCAAAACGTGCATGTCCCATCGTAGAGCAGAACTGGTCGGCGTCGTCGTGAAGAGGACATGCTCGAGTCTCGCAGATGCCTCGCATGGTGCAACGTAAAAATTGCCAATGTTGTTAAGGGGATGGTATTCAGGGGCTACGAGCGCACCGTGCTGTGCAGGCGGCTAGGCGCTTTTTATTGAGGGGGGTCCTCTATGGCCAGCCATGAATTCACGCCAACCGTCTTTTACAACACCTTTGGGTCACATCCCCCGGCTTTTCACGTGGATCCTGGTGACGAAATTTTTACTTCAACCGTGGATGCCCGCGGTCGTGATCAATACAACGCTGAGTTGGCGGGTCGACCAAATCCTCAGACCGGGCCGTTTTTTGTTTCTGGGGCTGGGCCGGGTGACACATTGGTGCTTCACCTCGACTCCATTCGCCCAAACCGATCTCTCGGATGGACCACAGGGCGGCTTGCTCCTAATGTGCTTGATTTTGACTATGAACCTGAATTCGACGACGAGGTCGACTTGGCCGAGTGGGAAGTCGACCCTGCTGCTGGAACCGTCACCCTTGCCACGCCGGAGAACCGGTTAACCGGGAAGGCCTTTGAACTTCGGCCGATGATGGGAACTGTTGGTGTAGCTCCGGATATCGGAGAGGCGATTTCGACGTCTACGTCTGGGCCTCATGGCGGCAATATGGACTACAACCGTATTAAGGAAGGAGTGACCGTCTATTTCCCGGTGTTCGCCGAAGGGGCGTTGTTTTTTCTTGGTGACGGGCACGCGTTGCAGGGTGATGGGGAAATGGATGGCACTGGTGTCGAGATATCCATGGACGTGCGTTTTCGTCTTGATTTGATAAAGAGTCGGGCGATCCAGTGGCCACGTGCGGAGGACGAGGAGTACCTGATGGTGTGCGGGAACGTGCGGCCACT
>CAZFVB010000045.1:8453-10484 GCA_964522375.1 uncultured Chloroflexota bacterium | reverse complement strand
CCGCTCTCCTGATCATCATTTCCACAGGCCACCGTAAGGCTTGCGAGCGTGAGGAAAGCCAGCGCGCGTCGTCGCGAAGTCGATGCGGGCCGGAGTCGCGGTGCTGGGTTTTGGTCAATGGCGGACATCAAAGGTGCTCCTGTGCATGGGGTCTGAATTCTGTTAGGCGTAGGTGGAATGTTCTTGACTAGTAGGGTCTGGTTAGTACGCTTTGCTTCCACCCCGCGATTGATCCTTCGTACACGATAGGGCAATCAGCTATGGAGCGCGACCATCATGGCATTGAGAATTAATGACGAGGCCCCAAACTTTACGGCGGACACGACCGAAGGGTCGATAACGTTTCATGATTGGATTGGAAGTGGATGGGCGTTGCTGTTTTCACACCCGAAAGATTTCACTCCGGTGTGCACCACAGAACTCGGTGCGGTTGCGGGACTCCAGCAGGATTTCCTAGATAGGAACTGCAAAATTATTGGGATCAGTGTTGATGGCGTTGGAGATCACAGTGCCTGGTCGAAGGATATTGAGTCTTCGCAGGGTCATGCGGTCAACTATCCGCTGATCGGTGATCCAGAGCTTAACGTGGTGAAGTTGTATGACATGCTGCCGGCTGAAGCCGGAGATACCTGTGTCGGTCGGACTGCGGCTGATAATGCGACTGCGCGTTCGGTTTTCATCATTGGCCCCGACAAAACCATTAAGGCGACCCTGACCTATCCCATGACCACCGGGAGAAACTTCGCGGAAATCTTGCGGATCCTTGATTCTTGCCAGTTGACGGCAAAGGAACAGGTGGCCACCCCTGCTAACTGGGATGTTGGCGATGATGTGATCATTGTTCCTTCGGTGTCCGACGAAGAAGCTGCAAAGAAGTATCCCGATGGTTGGGAGTCACCGCTGCCGTATATTCGGTTGGTGAAGCAACCCGAGTAATTTGGCAGCAGCAACTACATGGGTAGTAGCGACGGTGTCATTTCGTTACATATAACTCGAGCGGGGCGTCGTGGCTGAGGTCCGCGGTATTGACACCCTGATCACGGCGGGTCGAATGGTTGATTCGCACAGTGGTTACGATGGCCCGGGATACGTTGCCGTTGCAGGCGGACGAATCGTTGCTAGTGGTCCTGTCGCAGGTAACTCAATCTTAGAGTCCCATCGGCATCTCGAGTTTCCCGGGGGCGTGCTGTTACCAGGGCTTGTTGATCTGCATGCGCATCCTGCGGTGGAGGATTCCAAGTACGGGATGGATCCCGATGTGCATATGTTGCCTCGAGGTACGACCACCGTGTTATCCCAAGGTGATGCAGGTGCGACCAATTGG
The DNA here is from genome assembly GCA_964522375.1 of uncultured Chloroflexota bacterium. Taxonomy (GTDB): domain Bacteria; phylum Chloroflexota; class UBA11872; order UBA11872; family UBA11872; genus UBA11872. Next base: position 9,160 of record CAZFVB010000045.1, on the reverse strand, counting down.
CCGCGCTACCGGGAACGCGTCATCGACACCGCAAAAACTCGTGTCCGGCTGGCACTGAATTTAGCGGCCAGTGGTGAATCGAACTTGGGGCACAGCCTTGGGGCTGTGGAGGAAGCTGACGTTGATGCGTGTGTAGATGCGATTCGATCTGGGGGTCCACTGATTTGGGGTGTGGCCATTAACGTATCCGAGGCGGTATGTGGTCGGACGGACCCTCGTGAGATGTTGCGAAGGGCTCTCGATGTTGCTGAGCAGACGCAGTGTCCGCTGCTCGTAGGCACTCGTCATGGGAAGGATTGGGAACTCGAAGACTTCCTCGGTTACCTGCGTCCGGGTGACGTTGTTACGTACTGTTTTCATGCTCTGAGTGATGCGATTGTTCAAGAGGGTCGGGTTTTGGAGTGTGTTTGGGAAGCTCGAGCCCGGGGCGTCTTGTTTGATACTGGCCATGGGATGGGATCATTTGATTTCGCAATCGCAGAGGCGGCGATTCAGGATGGTTTTCTACCGGATACCGTGTCAACGGATCAATACCGCAGGCATATCGGGTCGATTCCACAACACGATTTGCCGCTCACGATCTCAAAGCTTATGGCTGCCGGGATGAGGGATGTCGATATATGGCCCCGGGTGACGCAACGTCCGGCTGAGGTGCTTGGTTTGGACGGGGAGATTGGTTCCCTTCAAGTGGGGAGTTGTGCGGACAT
>CAZFVB010000045.1:0-8353 GCA_964522375.1 uncultured Chloroflexota bacterium | reverse complement strand
CCATGAGTTAGGAGATGCTGTGGCTGACCACCGATCGCAAGTTCCGTCATACGAGTTTCCCGGGACGCTGTCTGAACAGGAAACTGCGCTAGCTGCCAACCCGCTCCTGCAGCGGATGAACCAAGCGCGGGTCGCCATGGCTGACGATCGGCATCGTCCTGCCTACCACTACGTCAATCCCGAGTCGACGCTGAATGATCCTAACGGTATCTGCTTCTGGCAGGGCCGGTGGCATTTGTTTTACCAGGGTTACCCGCCGGAAGATCCGCGCCAACATTGGGGGCATGCGGTGTCGGACGATCTAGTGCATTGGCGAGATTTGCCGTACGCCATTTATCCGGATCCCGAGCGTTGTTGTTTTTCTGGGACGACGTTTGTGGAAGACGATCGGGTGATCGCCATGTATCACGGGACTGAGGTGGGCAACATGGTGGCGGTGTCGAGTGATCCGCTGTTGCTGAACTGGTCCAAGGTAGCGGGCCGGGCGGTGATCCCCATAGGCAAGTCCCGGCGAAGCGCGGATCCCGATCTTCCGTATACGGTGTTCGACCCGTGTATATGGAAAAAAGGAGATGCGTACTATGCGCTATCTGCTGGGACTAAGGCCGAAGGTCCGGCCGGAAAGCCGGTGCGTGCGAACTACTTGTTTCGTTCGCCAGACCTTGAACATTGGGACTATCTCCACCCGTTTGTGGAAGACGACCAGTTCACGCAGATTGGTGACGATGGTGCCTGCCCATACTTTTGGCCAATTGGGGATCGTCACATCCTGGTGTTTTTTAGTCACATGAGCGGAGGCCAGTACTTGCTCGGGGACTATGACACGGCCCGTGACAAGTTTGTGGTGACGCAAGGTGGAAAGTTCAACCATGGGGCTTCGACACCATCGGGCCTGCACGCGCCATCGGCGACCCCGGACGGTTCCGGCGGATTGATCGTGATGTTCAATATGAATCCGGGGAAGCCCACGGCTGGGTGGAACCAGATCATGACGCTCCCATGGCGGCTGACGGTTGATGGCGATCTTGTCCAGATGGCGCCAGCTGGGGATCTAAGTCCACTTCGGCATGATGGAACTCATGTGACGGATCTGGAGCTTCCGGCGAATGAGGAAGTGGTGCTAGCTGGTGTTTCGGGAGATGCGCTGGAATTGGAGCTTGAACTGGACGCGCAGGATGCTCCTGTTGTGGAACTCAATGTGCTGCGATCACCCGGGGCAGAAGAATACACACGTATCTCCTTTTACAAGGAACGTGGTTTTCGGGCGACGAGCTGGAATCAGCCGGCGGGCTATCCGGCCCAGTCGGTGCAGAGTGTGCTGTCGATTGATACCGCGCACGCGTCGACGGCGGCTGACGTGCGTCCCCGCCCTCCGGAGACGGCGCAGCTAGCGTTGGGAGAAGGGGAGCCTCTACAGCTACGTGTGTTTGTGGACCGGAGTGTGGTCGAGGTGTTTGCGAATGGTCGGCAATGCCTGGCAGTGCGGGTGTATCCCGAGCGGGAGGACAGCGTAGGTGTGTCACTGCGGTCCCAGGGAGGTCCTAGCGTGGTGGGGTCCTTGCGGTCATGGCGAATGGGTTCTATCTGGTGATAACGAGACCATGAATCTTCTACGAACATCACTCGGCTCGACCGGCGAACAGGTCAGTATTTTGGGTTGCGGGACGATGTGGTTTAAGGATATGTCCCAGGATGATACTGACGAAGCGCTCAACTACTGTCTTGATCGGGGTGTCACCTACTTCGACTGCGCTCGAGGCTATGGGGATGCTGAAATCAAGATTGGCAACGCTATTGGGCATCGGCGTGATGAATTCTTTATGGCGACCAAGGCTATTGGTCGGGATGCCAGTACCGCCTATCAGCAAATCAACGAAAGTTGTGAACGGCTTGCTACGGATCATCTGGACCTTCTGCAATTGCACTACGTGAATTACCAGGACGAGTTTGACCAGATCATGGCTTCAGGTGGTGCCTTAGAAGGGGCGCTGCGGGCGAGAGATGAGGGGCTCGTTCGACATATTGGTATTACAGGCCATCGACCTGAGAAATTAGCCGAATGGCTCGAGACTGGAGCCTTTGCCACGGTGCTTTTTCATTTAAGCCCCGTCCAGCCGTTTGCCGCAGTGGATTTGCTGCCAACAGTGCGACGACTGGGTGTCGGGAGCATGGCGATGCGCCCGATTGGCTCGGGACTCTTGAGGGACGCGTCAACAGCGCTTCGCTATGTTCGGGGGCATCGCCCTGATGTGATCGTCGCAGGCCTCACAACCCCCGCGATTGTTGACGCGAATATCGCCGCGTTGCAGGCGGAGGTTGGCGCTGACGAGTTTAGTGAGCTCAAGGCCTCGATTGATCGGCTTGGGACGAATGGGTGCCGTCGGTGTAATTACTGCAGTTGCCCCATTGATATTGAGATTCCTGACACCTTGCTTGGAGAACGGGTTTTCCTTGATGGAGATATCTCTGAGCAGGGGCAGACGAGCTGGTCGGCCGCGACTAAGTTTGTAAGCAAGTGTGCAGACCATGAACCGTGTGCAGATACACCGCTTTGTGAACCCTTGTGCCCTTACGAGTTGCCTATTCGAGAGACCGTGTTGCGGGTGGCTGCGGCCAGTGGCTAGCTATGAATGCAAGGGGATGCAACGGCTAACATATCCCGACGTCCGGCACCGCGGATGATCCATTAGAAAGCACAGAGCGGACTTCAGACATTATGGCGGCAACACTCCCTAGCCCGACGACCGATCTGCAAGTTGCGGAAGTTAACTTGCGCCAACATGGCTTTTGTTTGCTTCAAAATGCCCTGCATCCGTCCGCCGTTGACCAACTGGCAGGTGATCTACGGGGCTTGGCTGCCTTGGAACGTCGGCAGGGGACTGATTTTCGTGATGGTGGTCGAGAGCAGCAATGGGGGGATTTCCGCGATGGTGATGGGGCGTCCCGCGCCAGGATGTTTTCCGAGGGTAGCGGCGGCGTCAATCAGCGTGTCTGGATGTTGGTGAACAAAGGGTCGTCTTTTCGGTCTCTTCTCCGACACTCCGGTGTGCTCCAGTTGGTTCGATCGCTGCTTGGGCCGTCGGTTTTGCTGTCGAGTCATGGAGCTAACATCGCCCGGGAGGGCGGTGTTGAAATGCCCCTTCACACGGACCAGTGGTGGATGCCGCCGCCGGCTTTGCCAGACGCTGCTACCGTTCCTGTGGGCGCGATTGAGCGCGATCACGTGCCCAATGCGCCTGCATCCGCTCCGCAAATGATTGCGCCCACGGCTGCCGTCAATGTCATATGGATGCTGGTGGATTTTACGGAGGAGAATGGCGCGACCCGGGTGGTCCCCGGGAGTCATCGGCGCCCTGCTTACCCGGCAGATGGGGTCGGTGAAGATGAGGTCGTTCAGGCAACCGCGGCAGCTGGGACGGCCCTGGTTATTGATGGCCGTATCTGGCATGGCACTGGCGCCAACACTGGGGGCGGGGACCGATTGGCAGTGCTGACAACCTTTTGTGGGCCACAGTTCCGGCCACAGGAGAACTACACCCTCGGGGTGGATCGTGAAGTTCTCCGAGGCCTTGATGACCAACTGCTGGAACTTCTTGGTTTCCGAGTCTGGAGTGGCTATGGACGCACAGCTGATCCGACGGCGGAGTGGGTGACACCCCAATAGGGATCGCTGCTACCGGTTTACGTCACCTGGAGCGGGCGCTGTAGGTTTACGGGTACGTCAATCAGGGACGGACGGTCGAGTTCAAGCGCGTCTCGGATTGTTGATTCAAGAGTTTCTGGTGTAGCGCGAAGGCCCACTGCGCCAAAAGCCTCCGCGTACTTGACGAAATCCGGATTGTGCAAATCGACCTCGTAGGCGTTGTTGTAGTCACGAACGAAATCTTCCTTAATCGCACCGTAGGCATTGTCATTCATGATGATTACCGGAACGTTGAGCCCTTGCTGAACGGCTGTCGACATTTCCTGGGCGGTAAAGAGGAAGCCTCCGTCACCTGTGAGGGACACGACCGGTTGATTTGGAGCAACGATCTTGGCCCCGAGCGCTACGGGATATGAATATCCAAGCGTTCCAAATGCAAGTCCATAGAGCCAGGTTCGAGGTTGGTAGAAGGGCAGGTGCTCCCGGCTCCAGTATCCCAAGAGGTGCGGATCGCAGGCCACGATTGCGTCCTTGGGTAGGGCATTACGAATTGATTTCATGAGGCCCCATTCAAGTGGGGCGCGCTGGGCGAGTTCAGTCCGAACTTCTTCACGTGCCGATTGGCCCTGGGCGATCCACTGGTCGTGGTCGGGGGTTCCTGCATCGGCAGTTGCGGTTACCAGGGCGGTCAGAGCCAACTTGGCGTCAGCGTGAACACCCAGTTCCGCGGGAAAGTTCTTGCCAGGCTGGGTTGGGTCAATGTCGATGTGAAGAAGACGTTTTGGAACAGGGAGGGTCCATTTTCCGGAGGAGAGATATGAGAATCGAGCTCCAACAGCCAGCATGACATCAGCTTGCTCCATAAAGCGTCGGACTGGTCCATGCTGGCTAAGGTTGCCAATAACCAGGGGATGGTCTTCGGGGATTGCCCCTTTGCTTGTGGTTGTGAGTAACACGGGGATCTGGAGTTGTTCCGCCAGGGCGGTAAGTTGTCGACCGGCTCCGGCCCTGATGACACCTCCGCCGGCCCAGATAAGTGGGCGTTCGGCCTTGGCCAAAATCGCAGCGATCCTTTCTAGGTCAGAGGCATCTCCCGCTGGCGGCTCGTGTGTTTCCGCCTGCATCAGTTCGACTTCGGCATCTGCCTGGAAGACATCGATCGGAATTTCGACCACGACCGGGCGGGGTCGGTTGACTTGCATCTGGCGTAGCCCTTCGTGGATAGCACCAGGGATTTCTGACGGAGAGGAGGTCTGACGGCTCCATTGGCTTAGCCGACTGAAGACACCGAATTGATCTTTGCTTTCGTGGACGATTCCACGGTCTTGGTAGAGGTGGGGGGACATGTCTTCGGCCATGATGTTGAGGATTGGAACCCCATCGCCATACGCTTCGCCCATAGGTGTGGCTGCATTGAGGGCTCCCGGGCCTGCGGTGCTCAGAATAGTGGCGGGTCGGCCTGTCACTTGAGCAGCACCAATCGCCATGTATCCAGCTCCTTGCTCATGGCGGACCAGTACGTGTCGGATCTTGTCCTGTTGCATTAAGCGACCGTATAGATGCTCACTGTGGTAGCCAGGGATTCCGAAGACATGTTCGACACCTTCAGCAATCAAACTTTGAACAACTGCTTCTGACCCGGACATCACAGCCACAATATTTCTCCTGCGTGGAAAGGATTACGTGCTTCTAAAAAGCCTAACCGATAGCTGGGAGGCCGTCTCGCGAGGTCTCTTAAACGGACTGGCGCCAGTTGCGAAGTAGTCGAGCAAGCGCGGGAAGCTCTGGAATTCGGAACGTCCAAAGTAGGACACCGTAGGTGATGAGGACACTCGTGGCCGGGAGGATCAGGGATGTCCATACGGAATCAGTGATCGGACCTTGAACGGAAACCAATAGTTGGCGGGTGCCGAAGCCGACGAGTCCGGCGAGGAGGCCTGCGGCGCTCACCTGGGCTGCGAATGCTCCCAAGCCTCGTCCTTTCAGTCCGCCGAGTCGACGCCAGAGCAATAGCCCCAGGAGAATCGCATGAAAGATGTTTTGGACCGTGTTGGCGGTAACTAGGCCGTAGAGGCCATAGGTTTGCGTAAGGGTCAGAGCTGTCAGCAGGTAGATCCCTCCGCTTGCGATTCCAACGAGGACCGGAGTCCGGGTATTACGACTGGCGTAGTACGCGGAGATAAATACTTGATCCAAGACGGTCAGGGGCAGTTGTATGGCGTAAATAAGTAGGGCGAGGCTTGTCGCGTCAGTCGCGGCGGCGTCAAAGGCACCCCGTTCGTACACCGCGCGGACGATCGATGTGCTGAACAGCACCATAATGAGGGTTATTGGGATCATGAGGACCAGCGCCGAACGTCCAGCGGTTACGACTCCATCCTTAAACGCTGAGGCCGTTCGCAGCGCCTGAGCTGTAGCGGGTGCAGACCGGGCAAGAACGGGCAAAAAGGCGAGTGCTATCGCAGATCCAATTAGGCCAAGGGGGAATTGCTGTAGCCGTGTCGCGAATCGCATGATCGCGAGGCTTCCCTCACCTGTTTGTGAAGCTAAATTGGTGTCCACGATCACCAGGGCTTGAGTAACCACGAGACCTCCCGCGATCGGCAGGTACAGGCGAAGCGCTCGTATCGCGTCGCTGTTTTCCTTCCAGCGAGGCCAGCCAATACGGGTACGTGCTCGAATTAATGCTGGGATTTGTACCAGTAGGTGAGCAACGGTTCCGGCGAGGTACCCAAGCGCAACGCCTGTTGGACCCACGACAGGTGTGAGAGACAGGGCGAGGACAATCATGGTTCCGTTGAGTGTGGCAGGGGCTAGAGACGGGGCTGCGAATTTGTTGCCTGCATACAGTCGAGCTGCTGTTATGGCAGAAACTCCGAGGAATAGCACGCCTGGCATCGTGATTCTCGTCATCGTGACCGCGGTGGCTTGAGTTGATGCAGGCAGGCCTGGGGCTGCGAGGGCGACGAGGGGTTCGGCTAGGAGCATCAGGAGTCCCACAACCCCTAACAATGCAATCCCAACAGATGTTAAAAGTGCAGTAAAGGCTCGGGTCAATCGCTTGTTGTCCGAGGTGATATCGCTAAACAACGGGATGAGAACACCTGAGACGGCACCCCCGATAACCAGGTCATGGACCATTTGAGGAAGTCGACTGGCCACCTCGAATGCATCTGCATTGCCCGAGGCACCAAAAAGCGCGGCGATAACAGGTTCGCGAATAAGGCCCAGCAATCGGCTTAATACGTTGCCTGATGCGACCAGTGCGGCCGCGAGTGCGAGCCGCCGGGAGGTCGTTGGGTTCACGAGGTGTTGCCGTAGCGAGAGATTAGATTTGTAGACGTACTTCCTGGAAGCAGTGGTACAAACACAACCTCAACGCTCAGGCGTTGCAAAGTTGGCCATTCGGGCAAAGGTGTTGCGTCAGGTTCAGGTCCATAGTCCGCACCTTTCACATAGCAATCAGGCCGAAGCCTTTCGATTACTTCACCGGCAGTGTCCTGTTCAAAGCCCACCACCATGTCGACCCAGCGAAGGCTTTGCAGCAGTGTAAGGCGATCATCAAGGCTCATCACTGGGCGATCAGTCCCTTTTAGGCGTCGGACTGAGGCGTCGCTATTTACGGCCACGACGAGCGTGTCGCCTAAGTCGGCGGCAGCTCGAAACACTGCAATGTGGCCGGGATGTAATAGGTCAAAACATCCATTGGTAAGGACGACTCGATGCCCAAGCGAACGTTCTCGCCTGCCGAATTCTTCAAGGTCATCGACTGGCACACGTCGGGCTTCAACCAGTCTGGGCATTTGCTTCCTGTTGCAGATCGTTGCTTGTGACGACGCTAGCTCCTAGCTGCCGAATGACGACCTGGGCAGCGAGAAGTGCGATTTGAGCCGCCTCAACGGGGTTAGCGCCTCCGAGAAGCGCTGCAGTCATTGAGGCGGCGACGGTATCCCCCGCGCCAGTTGGATCCGCAACACCGCTGCCTTTGCTTGAAGGAAGGTGTAAGGAGCGACCGGTGGCCGTTTGAAGGGCCATGCCTTCCTCACCAAGAGTCAGCAGTACGATGTCAGCGTTGACAGCTTTTTGGAGGTCGTCGGCGGCAGCCAGGGCCGAGGCTGACGACGTGATCTTTCGATCAAGCTCAGCTTCAGCCTCGGGCTGGTTTGGTGTGAGCAGGGTTACGTTCCGGAATCTCCCGAGATTTGCATGGGCATCGGCCGTGACAAGTATTCCTGATGCCAGTGCCGTTGGAAGGGCTGTCCTGAGGGCTGTATCGCTCACAGCGCCGGCATCGTAGTCGGACACAATAAAGCCATCGTGCTGAGGCACTGCATCTTCAAGATAGTCTGAAAGTTTCTGGGAGGTTGAGGGTGAAAATGGACTGCTGTCAACATGGTCAACCCGGGCGACCATGCTCTGGGGACGCTGGCGATCCCCGCCAGCCCAGACCCGGAGTTTTACTGCAGTTGCACGAGTAGGCTCTGTAACAAGTCCCTGTGTGCCAATGCCAAGTGTTTCCAGTTCCTGACGTAAGCGCTCAGCTGGGGCATCGGAACCAACAACACCTGCGACCGCGACGTCACAGCCCAGTGACCGCAGGTTGGCGGCAACATTTGTTGCACCGCCAGGGACAGTGAGTCGAGCCTGTTGGTCAATGACGGGGATGGGAGCTTCACGTGCGATCTGACGAGCAGCACCGATGATGTGTTC
>CAZFVB010000044.1:0-13860 GCA_964522375.1 uncultured Chloroflexota bacterium | reverse complement strand
GATGCTTGTAATGGGAGTTTTGGTGATTCGTTTCGTTACACGCTCCCCTGCATCACCAGGGGCTTCTGAGTCCGAGTAACGGTATTTACGGAAGCAGCGCGGTATGACCTTAGCAACTGAACGGCTCGCGCCAAGTCAGCGCTCCCCACTCCTTGAGTCCCTGCGTTCTGTCACCGGCCCCGACTGGCTGCTGTCTCAACCCGATGATCTCCTGCTGTACGCGTACGACGGTTCCGTAGATCAGGCCATGCCAGACGCCGTCGTATTTCCAGACACCACAGAACAGGTCCAGGCTGTTGTGCAGATCGCCAGACAACACGGTGTACCGGTAGTCCCCCGAGGTGCGGGCACCGGTTTAAGTGGAGGCGCCATTGCTCGCTGCGGAGGCATCGTAGTAAGCACTTCACGCATGAACCGCATCCTTGAGGTGGATATACGCAATAGACGGGCCGTCGTTGAACCAGGCGTTGTCAACGAGGACTTGAGCACACACACCAAGAACTTCGGGTTCTACTACGCCCCTGACCCATCAAGTCAAAAGGCCTGCACAATCGGCGGAAACATTGCAACCAATGCCGGAGGGCCTCACACCCTGCTCTATGGCGTCACCACAAACCATGTTCTTGGTGTCGAGTTCGTCACGATGGATGGAACGCTTGTGACGACATCCGGACTCGCAGATGCGCCCGGCTATGACATAACCGGACTTATCTGCGGAAGCGAAGGAACCCTTGGCATCGTCACAAAAGCTACGGTGCAACTTCTCCGGAGTCCTGCAGCTGTAAAAACTCTTCTGGCCTCCTTTGACTCTGTCGCGAGTTGCAGCGCCGCAGTTTCAGGCATCGTGGCAGCCGGCGTTGTCCCCGCGGCTGTCGAAATGATGGATCAATTGGCGCTCGAAGCCATATCCCAGTTCATTCCTCAGGCCAATCTTCCAACCGATGCCGCAGCCGTCCTTCTTCTCGATCTTGATGGAGTTCCAAGCGAGCTTGAGGAGCAAGAAGCCTCGATTCGCGCTGTGCTCCAGAACACTGAGGCTCGAGCAATCCGAGTTGCGCGAGACGCTGTAGAACGGGATCTGTTTTGGCTGGGTCGAAAACACGCCTTTGGCGCGGTGGGCCGCATAAGTCCCGATTACTACGTGCAGGACGGGGTTATCCCGCGTACATCGATCAGCCCTGTCCTGAAAGAGATTGGGCTTATAAGCCGAACTTTTGACATACCCATCGCCAACGTATTCCATGCGGGCGATGGGAACCTGCATCCATTGCTCTTGTTTGACAACCGTGTGGCAGGGGCCCTAGAGCGAGTAATCGAAGCTGGTAATGCCATCTTAAAAGTCTGCGTTGACGCCGGCGGCATGCTTAGTGGCGAGCATGGTATTGGGATGGAGAAACAGAAGGCAATGCCTATGGTGTTCAGCCATGATGACCTCGCAGCCATGCAACAAGTGCAGGCGGTCTTTGACCCTCACAGCCTGTTCAATCCAGCCAAAATTTTCCCAGCGCCCGCAGGATGCGCTGAGATCAATAACCTTCGCCGTTCACCCACGCCGCTTCAGGGTCACGCCTGACCTGCTGCAGGACACCTAAGATCCGCATCCGGAATCGGCCCCTCGTAATAGCCCTCTTAACGGCCCTTCTCACTGCTGCCGTGGTCACCACAGTCGCAACCTTGTGGAAGGTCGACATCGGGACCGGAGCCGACCCAAACCATGAGTTTGAACTTGGACCCATGATCGCCGGACGCTCCATCAGTCAGACCCTTGAGGTCAGCACCACCGACTTTCTTGGTATACAGATCCTCGCCCGTGCGGTTGGCACGGTAGCCCCGCTTACCGTGGATAGCGAACTTGTGGTCAATGGCCAGCCGATCGGATCAGCTGCAATGAAGATATTTCCCTCCAAAGAGTTGCGGCTCACACGAGTAACCTTCCCGATGACCTCCGCGCAGGGCGAAGCCATTGTTCGCTTGCAGGTCCGGTCAGGTCAGGCGGGCGGTGTAGCCTACGGAGCCACACGCCTGAATCAGTTTCCAGATGGTGGGCTAGCTGTTGACGATCGTGTGGAGTTTAAGGATCAGGATCTCGCACTGCGTCCAATGTTTCATCGTTCTCTTTGGACACATCTTGGGACCCTTGCTGGGAATGTCGTGGTGGCTCAGGCAATCGCTCTAATCATGTTATGTAGCGGGTCCTTGGGTGTCGGCCTTGGTGTGGCCACGATCGTACGGCGCCAATAGGCCTACAGCCTGAGGTGCTGCCACTTACCGGATCTAAATCGCACATATGCACCTCCAGATCTAACGATGATTTCTGCTGCGTGGCCCATCCATAACCCCATGATCCCAAGGCCCCCGCCGAAGGCGAGAAGCAACGCCACGGGTAGGCGAGCAATCCATATCGCCACAAACCCAACCACCATCATTGCCCTGGTGTCACCAGCTCCACGTAAAGCCGCCGGCAGCACATTACCCACAGCGTTAAGCATGACGGCAGCCCCGAGCATCCTAAGCGGACCCTCTCCAGCCCGAATGACGTCGAGATCTGTGGTGAAAATCCCAAGCAGTTGCTCCGGGATCATCAAAATCACAACTCCCGGTCCGACCGTACAAGCAAACCCACCCAGTACAGCCGCAATGGCGTAGCGCTGAGCCAGATGCGGCCGGTTCGCTCCTAGGCATTGGCCAACGGCTGTCGCCGCGGCCATCCCCATACCCACCGTCGCCAGAAAAGTTATGGAGATTGGCACACCGACAATGCGATAGGCCGCATACGCAACGGCTCCGAACTGAATCGCTGCGATACCAAGAATCAGCTTACCGCCCGCCTTGAGGGCTTCTTCCAGCGCCGCGGGCCCACCGGTCTGAATGACCCGTCGCAAGGCCCTTGGTTGCAACCCTGCTATGCGCCAGGATTCCGGCCAAAGCGGCGACCGCCTCAAAACAAACAGAAGATATCCACATCCAGCAATGCGAGCGAGCCCTCCAGCCACAGCGATCGCTAGTACCCCAAGCCCCGTCGGTCCCACCAAGTCAAAGATCAGCAGGTAACCGACAACTCCTGTAATTGAAGCCTGAAGAATCACCGCAACCATCGGTGATCTCGTATCGCCAGCACCCCGAACGAGGTTGCTAATGCTGAGCATAAAGATGCTGCCAATGTGAATGACCCCAAACCATTGCGCATACGGCACCCCTATCGCGACGACGTCAGGCTCCGCCCCGATAAGCACAAGCAGCTGCTCGGCACTTGTCAACATGATCGCCATGAACACAAAACCCAGAGTCAAGGAAAGCAGCAGCACAGCCCGGGCTACATGTTGGGCATCCGCTAAATCATGGCGGCCTGTAGCTCGTGCTACCAGAGCAAGCCCGCCAACGCTAAATGCACTTATAGGGGCTATTACGAAATATGAGAGTTCATTCGCAACGCCGGCAGCACTCATCGATTGGGCGCCAAGCCGTCCGATCAAGGCCATCTCAATCATGAACACGGCACTGTAAATCGCGTTGCCAAGGATGGCTGGCCACGCAAGGCTCCCCAATCGCAGCCATAGCGTTCTGGTGGAATCCACCTCAATGAGGCTTTTTGGCGCAACAGCGGTCGAGCGGTTCAGTGGGAAATGGCCTGTTCTATTCCTGTCTTTTGATGACCCTTCAAAAAGATGTCCCCCCTCATTGCGCTTAGTGACAATACGTCTTTCGTTTGCTTTAAAACAAAGACCATGCCAACGATATCCCTCCATTGAGGACAGAACGTGGACAAGAGGATCGACGCTGAGGAAGTTTTTGCAACCAGTTTTGAATGGCCCATGCCTGATTCACCAACCATGGAGAAGTTAAGTGTGATTACCAATGACCAGACCAACAGAGTCATGCCTCACAGCATGCTCCCGCGTCTGGACGCTCCCATCTCGCATGCCTCTTTCGGCAGTAATAAGTGTGCCTGGTGAGGCCGACTGCACCGGTGGCTGCTCTCCTGCTGGCAGCTGGAGAGTCGTCCCGAATGGGCCAATCAAAAGCACTGCTGTCGTGGGGAAGCACTTCCCTAATAGACCATCAGGTCACAACGCTTGCCTTATACACAGAGATAAGCCGCATTGTCGTGGTGCTTGGTCACAAGGCCGACACGCTTCGAGCCGCGCTGCACCACGCCCAGATTCAAATCGCAATCAATCACAACTATCGGCAGGGCAGGGCCTCCTCCTTGGTGACCGGTGCCAAAGCGTTAACAGACCTTGTTCCAACGTCAGTGTTGGTGTGTAACGTGGATCAACCTCTGGCACCAGAAATCATCGCCCCTCTGCTAGCCGCATACAGGGCATACCCCGACGCGATCTTGCGCCCAGTACACGCTGGACGTACTGGCCACCCTCTTATTGTTCCTTCCGATGTTGCGCCGGAGCTCCTTCTTGCCCGAGAAAAAACCTTTGGCCTTCGCGCAATCACAGCACGGCATAAAAAACGCATCCGCAGCGTACCGGTCACGTCCAAGTTAGCCACTCTAAACTTAAACACGCCTGCCGCGTTCAGGGCCGCGCGTGCTCAATACGCGCCCTGACCCAGTATGGAGAGATACACTCGGGCGGGCCCATAGCTCAGCTGGAAGAGCGCCACAATGGCATTGTGGAGGTCGTCGGTTCGAACCCGATTGGGTCCACCAACTCACAAAGCTCCTCAGGACATCGGCGAAAAATCCACAGGCTTTAAGAAGCTGTTAATCACCCGAGCCACAATCGGCCCATTCGACTCCGTTTCAGCCCGAACACGCTGCCACTCAGCATCACCTTGAAAGGCATCCCACTTAGTCTCGCGATCCGCGGCATCCACGAACCTAGTGATGTAGACAATCCGATCATTCCGACCAACAACTTCCTGCCAAAACCCCACAACCTCAATGTCATATCGCTTAAAGATGGACATCGTATGGTTGGCAAACCGGCTGAGAATATCGTCCAGCTTGCCTGGCGGAATCTCATAGATGCGCAACTCGTAAAGCATCGACTGTTTTCCTCTGGGAATTGACAAGTCAGGATGCCCTATTGGACCTCGACTTGCGTACTATGGTTTCGCCGCAGTAGCTCCTCTCCACATCGAAAGGATTGGTCGTGTACGCGATAGTTGTTGGTTGTGGACGCGCCGGAGCCGACGTGGCAAACCGACTGTCCGCTGGTAACCACGCGGTCGTGGTTATTGATAACGACCGGACAGCCTTCGCACGCCTAGCATCAGATTTTGATGGCACTACGCTCGTCGGCCACGCGATCGATGTCGATTGCCTGCTGTCCGCCGGTATCGAGCAAGCAGACCTGTTGATTGCCGCCACGTATGGCGATAACTCAAACCTAACAGCCGTCCAGCTTGCCAATAAACAGTTTGGAGTCGATCGAGCGATCGCCCGTGTTAAGGATCCCATCCGTGCCCGCCTGTTCGGCGATCTAGGAGTGGAAATCCTTTCCTCGACAACTCTCGTGGGCCAGGCTTTCGAACACCTGCTTGATCAAGCCCACACCTCGTCCAACCCCAGACCCCAGACCGACGACTAGGCTTCATGTACATCATCATTGCCGGCGGGGGAAAAGTAGGCACTCAGCTTGCCCGTGACCTGATCACCGATGGGCATGAGGTCACCGTCCTTGAGGCCAACCCTGCAAAGGCCAGCAGCCTCGAGGATGAGCTGGGCGCCGTCGTTCTGGGACATGACGCATCAGAAGGTCGTTGGCTGATCGAAGCAGGTATCGCTCGTGCCGATCTTGTAATCGCGGTGACAGGCCACGATGAAGACAACATCATCATTTGCCAAATGGCGGAACCGTTGTCAGAAGGAAAAGCCCGCACAATTGCTCGAATTAACAACCCTAAAAACAGCGACACTTTCCGACTCTTAGGCATAGAAGCGCTGGTAGACGCCACCGATCTTGTTATGAGCATGATCGAACGTGATGTAAGCACGGATTCAGTCGTGCATCTCATGCGCCTTCAAAGCGCGGGGCTGGAGCTTATCGAGGTGACAGTTGGACAGCAATCATCTGCAGACGGCGCTACACCTGACGATCTAGGCCTGCCAGAGCGAGGCGCTCGGATCTGCGTCGTCCTACGCGATCACAAGCCTCTAATTCCTCTTGCAACAGCGAGGCTGAAAGCCGGCGACTCCGTAATCCTCTTCGCTCAAACAGAGGACGAGGTAGAACTACGAAAACAATTTCTCGGAGCACCAACATAAGGGGCGCCCCCCTCGGAAATTAGGCTGACTTACGTCTGCCCTGACCCTTCCTCCACGTCTTCACCTGCGGCTTCGGTTGCATCTACGTCAGCTGCGTCTACCGGCTCCGCGCCCTCCTCCAGCAGCTCTTCATCGAGTGCTTCTTCTGGGTCTTCTTCCTCCACCTGCCGAACGACTGAAACCTGAGCGACACTTTCCTCGGGATGTGTCAGGGGCTCATAAGCCCCGTCTATGGCTTTAAGGTCACCAACAAAAACCTCGTCGCCGACATCCGTAAGGCTCGAAACATCAGCCTCCAGTCCGGACGGGATCTCCGTCGGCAGAGCAGAAACCTCAATCTCCGTTAAGTTCTGAAGAACGACCAAGTCGACAATATCGCTCGCGGGGGCATGGCCCACCAAGACCACCCGAACCATCACGTTCACCGACTTCGTGAGATCAACTTTCCGGAACGTCGCATGCACGAGCCGGTTGCTAAGTGAATCAATTTCAACCGAGTCCATAAGCACAGGCTCAGACGATTCTTCGCTTGCTAGTTCCACCAGTTGTCCCGTGACTCCAGCCCTTACCAGATCGGCTAGATCACGCTCCGGAACCTGAATAGCGCGAGAGGGAGAGCCAGCCTCTACAAGATTCGCGGGTATTAGACCGGCTCGTCGTAATCGTTTCACCTTTTTTCCAAGCATGTCACGCGGGGACGACGACAAACTTAACCTTTCGGGCACAGGGGTTGCTCCTCGATCTTAATTCTGAATTTATGTGCTCGGCCTGACCGGCTTAACCGTAGCCAGCCGCACAACAGGGCGTACAGCAGCACCGTAGAGGAAAATTCTAGGAAGACGCTATACCTGAGTCAACGTCCATCTGCCCACATTTTCGACTTTTCTCAGCAGAACCAATCGCATTACGGCCCATCCATGTGCAGAATAGAGTCATTAGTGGTCGACAAATAAGACCCTCAACGTAGGAGTAGCTATCGCCTTGTCTTCCCGTAGACGCGTATCCCTAAGCGACCTGTTTGCCGATGCTTGCCGCCGGATGGATATCACGCCAGAAGAGGCGCTTGGATGTGAGCGGACAAAAGATCGACTACGACTGATGATCGCTGAAGGTCGGACCGTTGATTTTGAGCTCGTAGACGATCCTGAAAACGACCGGCTTATGCTTGGTGGCATTGTCGAGGCATAGTCCGCCACAGCCACCTGTGCACAACGGGTGCCAGATCTGATTGATGGCGCGATTGGTCGTTAAACTGCCTATTGTTGTCAATGACGAGTATCTGGTTGCCGTTTTAGGTGTCGACTCAACGGGCCGTCTCCAAACAACGGCAGCAGCAGGGTGTGCCCCAGATAACTAAGCAGCGAACTGCAAGATTGTCCCACTCATCACAACCCATAAAACGCTTGAGGCTAGGATCCCGCGGTCTTCCAACAACAAGCGCTCCGGCGCTTCCCCAACACCTCGGACCTGCACTAGATACACGTATCGCAGCAGTCCATAGAGAACTATGGGAACTGTCAACATCATCGAGTGATTCGCGGGCAAGTTTGGCGCTGAAAAGGTATACAACGTATAGCTAATCAACGTGCTGGTAACCGTAATCACTATAAGTGTGCGAAGAAAATCCGGTGTGTAGGTGCCAAGAACTGGACGCGCTCTCTCCGCACTGGGCTGCCCTGCCAATTCTGCCCATCTTTTGCTGACAGCAAGAAATAGGGCCAGGACAAACGTACAGATATAGAGCCACGGAGAAATTGCAACGGAAATCGCAAGCGCACCACCTGCCGCACGAACCACAAAACCAATGGAAATGGCCAAAAGGTCCAAAACCACGATGTGCTTTAGCCAAAAGGTGTACATGACCTGCAGCAGCACATAAGACGTCAGCGCGACTCCCAGCGGCCACGCAAGCAAGAAGCCCAGCACCGTTGCTGTCAAAATCACAAAAACTGCCGAGCCCGTTGCTATCGGACGTGAGAGTCGACCAGTTGCAATTGGACGATTCCGCTTCGTGGGGTGCCGTTGATCAAGAGAGGCATCAATGACATCGTTCAGGATGTAGTGGCCTCCAGAGATTGCTGTGAACAGGAGCATCGATCCCACAGCCACAAGAACACTGACCCCGTCGCGAAATTCAAGTGCGAACAACAACGCCGACAGCACAACAAGATTTTTCGACCATTGCCGTGGCCTCGCACTTGCCACAAGATCAGCAGCGAACCTTCGCATCAGCGCTTAACCCGACGGTCAAGAACCTCGTTCGCCAAACGAACTACTCCAGAAAAGCATCCCAGCAAAGCAACAAGCACTACTAGGGTTCCCCATGCATCTCGAAGCGCCGCCCAACTCACCAAGGCGAAGACTCCCCAGGCAGAACCAGCTAGCCCCAAAAGAATCAGGGGGAATACCACCGTCACCGCAATTACCGTATAGCCATTTGACGAGTGGGGAGTCCCTGTAGAGTCGACTGAACGAAAGGCGCGACGACTAGCCCTATCGAGATGGTAGCCAGCCGTAAACCAGAACACACCAAGAACTAGTGGAGACCCGACCCACATTGCCACACGAACGTCGGTCGACACAGCTACTCGTGGATCGTCCGGTGCAGGCAAGGTGGACCACGACACGCTGAGCGCAAGAACATCCTGAGCCGATTGCAGAATTCCTCCGGACCACGGAATAGCTATCGTCAGTAGGACCCAGACACCAGCACCGCCAAAAAGAATAAGGGCCAGCGTCACAGCAACTTCACGACGGGTTCCTTCAATACGCTCAAGATTCGCCCGGATCATGTCAAACGTTTCTGACATTGTGAGCGGACGGTCCGGATCCTCCTGTTTACGTTGTGCACGAGGCATGACTGACGACGCTCTTTGGTCAGCTGCCGGTGAGCTAGAGCCCACGTCTGGTTCAGGCCCCGAGCGGCTGCTAGCCTCAAGAGCGTTGATTCGATTACTGTCCAACTCTTCGGGGGGTCGTAACTTTTCCTCACGCGACTGCCGAGGGCGTGGCGGTCGTGGTCGACGATCGATAGTGCCCACCTCTTGGTCGGTTATGTCCACCTGCGAATTCTACGGGCCAACCGCCTATTTAAGGAGCGGTTTTTATGAGCGGGAAACATCTCTGGTCGCTCGTCGACACGCTCGATCCCGACCTTTGGGTTCAGACACACCGAGAAACGTACAACCGAATGGCTGCTGACTACACCCGTCGGATCGACGATTACGCGGCATCTGACGAGGCCGAACGTTTTGTTCGAATGATGGCAACATCCCCTGTCCACGAACCGTCCATCCTTGACGCTGGGTGCGGGCCTGGTCGCGACGCGTGCCTCTTAAAGCTGGCCGGCGCCCGTATTACAGGTCTTGAGTTATCCGAAGCGATGCTGCACGAAGCTCAGCTTCTAGATAACGAGCAGCTCTGTCAGGGCGATGTCCGACAAATCCCCTTGCGTTCCGATGCGTTCGACGGTGTCTGGTGTTTTGCTGCACTAGGACATCTCCCACCAGTCTCTGTTCCATCAGTACTGGGCGAGTTTCGTCGGGTTGTCGGTAACGGGTGGCTGTACATCGTGGTTCGTGAGGGCACAGGGGTTCGCCGCATCGCATGGGAAGAGACGCTGCCCCGGTATTTCACCGACTTTACGCTTACGCGCCTTACGCAACAGCTTTACAGTGCCAACTTCATGATTAAGGAAAGCGGCGTGTGGTCTGGGCCTGATTCACGCAACTGGTTGCATGTAATCGCGCAGGGAACCTGACAGTGCTTAATCGTTAAGCCACGCTTCATCTGGCGCCTCACGCTGCCGCCCCCCGGCGGCAGCATTTCGATCGATCGCCCGAGTCGCCTCAATCAAAAATTCCCGAAGCTCCTCCAAGTGTCCTGAAATCGCCTGTTCCACCTCGGCTTGGCCGACAGGCGCCGCAATCAGAGAAGACCCTTCGGCTCGGAAGGTTACCGGCGACCGAGTCACACGTCGGCCAATGGCAGCGATGTCCGAAAGCCAAACGCGGCGCGCCTGAAGCGACGTGGAAATGACCGGGTCAAGAAAGGCTAAGCGTCCGGCAAGCTCCCGATTACTAGGATGAGCTCGAACTCGTGGCGGCAACCGGAGATCGAATGCTTCTGCTAACCAGTACCCTGTCTGTTCGACGCTATCGGCCACATGTCTCAGTGCTGCGCCTACGTACAAATCAAAATCTGCCGCGACAGGATCCGCAGTCGCAGCCATGCCAGCTGCTACGGTCGCTAGCCGGTAGTGGCCAATTGCCGCCCAGGCGCTATCAGATTCTCGGGTCCGCGGATCTCTCGTGTAGGCCTCTAGGCGAGCGCGTGCAAACTCCAAATCAGGTGACGCGGCACTGTACATAGGCCGCTCCAATGCTGCTATGTCGAGCTTTTCCGCCCGCTCATCGCCAAGGTTTGAGGCGTTCGTCACTATGCCTCCTCAAGGCTGTCACCGCCGTTACCCCTGCAGGCAAGCAGAATTCTTTTGACACACGAGGCTCAAAGAGCGTAACAACGGGCACAATTTAAGCTGAGTAGCTATGAACGAGCAGAGTACCCGCGATGGCGGCGTCCAGCGAACCGGCAGTAGGTGGAAGGTCCGGTACGACGCGCGCGGTGAAGTGCGCTCAGGATCTGCGTGGCTGAATCATAAGCGTAGGCCACGCCGGTCGGCCCCTCGTGACGGGGTCAGGGTGCTGGAGCACCTATCGAGGTTACTGTGCGCAAGCCAGTGACGAACGAAGGTGGAATCACGACGAGACTCGTCCTTCGAAAAAGGAGGCGGTTTTGTGTCTAAGCAGGAAAGCAGCCCCAAAGAGAACGTTCCGGCGAAAGGCCCGAGTAAAACGAGGGAACGCTCGGCAATAAAGCGATGGCCTGACTGGATTCAGGTCGTCTTAGACAAAGATCCGGCAGCACGTAATGTTGTCGAGGTTCTCCTCTATCCAAGTGTCCATGCGGTGTTCTTTCATAGAATTGCCCACTGGCTATACCGGCGCCGGATTGCCGTGCTACCACGCCTGATAAGCCAAGTGGCTCGATTCCTGACAGGCGGAATTGAGATACATCCAGGGGCCACCATTGGGCAGCGGTTCTTCATTGATCATGGTTCCGGTGTCGTAATTGGTGAAACAGCTGAAATCGGGGACGACGTCATGCTGTACCACCAAGTCACCCTCGGCGCGACCGGGTGGTGGCGAACCGATGGTGGTCGGACGAAACGACACCCAACAATCGAGGACGACGTCGTAATCGCATCGGGCGCCAACATCCTTGGCCCCGTAATAATCGGAGCCCGCAGCAAAATTGGCGCATTGGCGTTGGTGAGTGAAGACGTACCCCCTGACTCCGTGGTTGTAGGCCCGCGCGCCCGCTTACTCTCCACCGATGGGCCTTCTGGCGACTCTCGTCCACTGTCCCAACTTGGTGATCAAGCAGACGAACTCGACTACACAATCTAGCCTCAGCGATACACTGGGAAAGCAAATCTTTCCGGACTGCTCAACACCTATGCAGCGCATGTCACGGCTTTTTGTCCGTACGCTCCGTGATGATCCATCTGAGGCAACCCTCATATCCCATCGGCTGCTCCTGCGCGGAGGTTATGTACGCCCGTTGGGTGCAGGCATCTACAGCATGCTGCCCCTTGCATGGCGCGTACAGCGGCGTATTGAGCAAATAATCAGGGAAGAAATGAGTCGGATCGACTGCCAAGAACTTCAAATGCCCTTCGTTCATCCTTCAGATCTCTGGGAGCGGACCGGTCGCTTCGAATCCGTCGGCCCGGAGATGGTCAGGTTTCAGGATCGATGGGACCGCGACATGGTGCTCGCCATGACGCATGAAGAAATTGCGACAGACCTTGGCAAATGGTTCGCTTCGTCTTACAGGCAGCTTCCGGTCAGTTTCTATCAGTTTCAGTCGAAGTTTCGAGATGAACCAAGACCAAGAGGCGGCTTGCTTCGAGTGCGAGAGTTCACGATGAAAGACGCTTACAGCTTCCATCCTGACTTTGAGAGCCTCGATAACACCTACAACCAGTTCGTAGAAGCCTACGTGCGAGCGTTCCGCCGTTGCGGAATCGAGCCAGCGGTTGTGGAATCAGACGCGCTCGCAATGAGCGGATCTATGGCCCACGAATTCCACTGTCTAACACCCGCAGGTGAAGACACCATCGTCGTAAGCCCCACAGGTACTTACGCAGCGAATATGGAAGTTGCAACTGCGAGAAAACCGATGTTTGATCATGGCGCTCCTGCGGCATTAGCCAAAGTTGCTACTCCGGGACAAACAACGATCGAAGAAGTGGCTGCCTTTCTGGATCTTGAGCTCCACCAAACACTCAAGGCCGTTTTCTACTGGACCGGGGACTCACTTGCGTTTGTCGCAATTCGTGGCGACCTTGCCGTCAACGAAGCAAAGCTTCGTCACCTCCTTGATGTGCCGGAAATACGTCTCGCGGCAGATCAGGAGTTGGAGGCAGCTGGAATTGTCGCTGGATACGCGTCACCCGTTGGACTCGACGGTGTCACAATCGTTGTCGACGACTCCATTGAGTCCTCGACTAACCTTGTAGCCGGCGCAAACACGCCGAACTTTCACATGACGAACGTCAATTACCCTCGGGACTTCCAGGGAACGCTTGTTGGCGACGTAGCACAGGTTCGTTCAGGAGATTTGAATGTTGAGAGCGGTGAGCCTTTGGAGCTTCAGGCTGGAATCGAGATTGGCAACACCTTCAAATTAGGTACCTTTTACAGCGAAAAACTCGACGCGAACTATCTCGCGGCCGATGGATCGCAGCACCCAATCGTCATGGGGTCCTACGGCATCGGAATTGGCCGACTGGCTGCCTCCGTGGTAGAGCGATATCACGATGATGGCGGCATCATCTGGCCCCCATCGATAGCCCCTTATGACGTACACGTGGTCCAGCTTGGAGACGGTGCCGTGGCCACGGGTGCTGAGATCCTTGCTGGCGAACTCGAAGCTGTAGGCCTATCCGTCTTGCTGGATGATCGGTCCGAGAGTGCCGGCGTCAAGTTCAACGATGCCGATCTGATCGGGATTCCGTTACGGCTTACTGTCAGCAAGCGAACACTCGCGGCAGAAGCCGTGGAGTTCAAAGCCCGCACTGACAAGAACGCAGAAAACATTCCTCGAGATCAGGTCGTGGCGACCATCGAGAAAGCGCACGCTGATGGAATTGCAGCTCTTACACCGGATGCACCAATCCCGATGCCCTCGCTCGGCTAGGCAACGGCCTGCCTCCAGATGATGGTCGACAAAGGAGCAACCCTCTGCACAAAGCCTCCCGACCACATAGCGTCACATCCTAGGAGTCCGGTAGTTTGAGCATCACAGCAGCTCTCACTGGTTAGTCCATGGGTCCCAACGGAAAGCCATTGACACGTCGCTCGTTACTAGCTGCGATGGCAGGAGCACTGGGATCAGCCACGTTGTCCAGTTGTGGCGAGTCATCAAGCAACCCTTCACCACCGCAAGCCCTTAGCGAACGGCTCGCCCGAGATCTAAACAAGGCTCGCGC
Source organism: uncultured Chloroflexota bacterium (assembly GCA_964522375.1). Taxonomy (GTDB): domain Bacteria; phylum Chloroflexota; class UBA11872; order UBA11872; family UBA11872; genus UBA11872. Next base: position 82 of record CAZFVB010000044.1, on the reverse strand, counting down.
GGTATCTCGGACTTCCATCGAGCGTCGTCCCCCGCGCCGTGGCGCCACGCCACAACCGCACGCACAGCAGAAAATCACTGTT
>CAZFVB010000043.1:0-14055 GCA_964522375.1 uncultured Chloroflexota bacterium | reverse complement strand
GCATCATGCGGACAGGTCTTGGCAGTGCCCATTCCTGAACATGACGTACACCAAAACGCGTGTTCAAAAAATAGTGGTTCGATCCCGAGTTCACCGCGATCAAACTCCTTAAATATCTCCTGAGCGTCGTAGGAACCATAGTAATCACCGACACCAGCATGATCCCGGCCCACAATAAAATGCGTGCAGCCATAGTTTCGACGAACCAAGGCGTGAAACACAGCTTCCCTAGGTCCTGCATATCGCATAGCCGCAGGTAACGCCGACAGGATCACTCGGTTGCTCGGGAAGTACCCGTTCATCAGAACCTCATAGCATTCCCAGCGAACATCGGCCGGGACATCATCCTCTTTGGTCACACCGACCAGGGGATGTATGAGTAAACCATCCACAATTTCCAACGCAGTCTTCTGGATGTATTCGTGGGCTCGATGTATTGGATTCCGCGTCTGAAAACCCACCACCGTACGCCAACCGCGATCCGCAAAAGATTTTTGAAGAGCAGCAGGAGAAAGATGTCGCGGGTCATCACCTACCCTTGCAACGCCATCAAAGCTTACAGGTCCACCAATCAGTTCGTCCGGTTGTGCATACAGAGCGGCAACACCTGGATGTGCTTCATCTGTGGTACGAAATACCGCGGTCGCTTCCGCTTTTTTGTCGTACCCGAATCGCTGCTGAACATGGATTGTTCCAACCTGCCGACCCACTCCATCTAGTAAATCGACGTGATCACCCTCCACAATATTATGTTCACTACCATCGGGTCCCATGGCCAATGTGATCGGCATGGGCCAAGGTTCACCATCAGGCAAATGCATGTGGTGGAGCACGGACCGATACTCCGCTTCACACATAAAACCCTCTAGCGGTCGATAGCCGCCGACCCGAAGTAGTTCGACATCAGCACACTGTCTTGGCGAAAGCGCGATGGTCTTCCTGACATCATTGTCCATTAGGCAGCCTCAGAACTACGAGAGGCCAGGTAGCCAGCTTGCTCTATACCTTCCAAAATCTTCGTGACGCTCGTCTCGACCGATTCAGTATCAGTTTCGACCACAATCTCTGGATCTTGAGGCTCTTCATAAGGGTCACTTATCCCAGTGAAATTCTTGATTTCACCCGAAAGGGCACGTTTATATAGCCCCTTGGTGTCACGTTCAATCAATCGGTCGAGTGAACACTTGACGTAAACCTCGACAAAATCCCCAATGCGTTCCCGAGCTTCAGTTCGAGTTTCTTCGTACGGAGAAATTGCCGAAACAATCATGGTGGCTCCATGGCGAGTGCCCAACGAGGCCACCCAAGCAATACGACGAATATTCTCATCGCGATCCTCGCGGCTGAAACCAAGCCCTTTGCTCAGATGCGTCCGAACTACATCTCCATCAAGTGTCTCGACCCGATGTCCCCGGTTCTCAAGCTCAGGGAGCAAACGTTCTGCCAACGTCGTTTTCCCAGCTCCAGAAAGACCCGTCAACCAGACGGTTACACCATTTGCCATATGTTTTTTCTCCTTATGATTAATTAACCAAATACGCAGGGGGACTTTTACGGCGAGTCGTGAAGACCACACTCTGTTTTGTCATGCCCACGCCATCGTCCCGCTCGTAGCGACTCACCCGACTCTGGTCTCACCGTGCACACCGTGTTGCAACCCAAGCTCGGGTAACCGTCTTCATGCAGCGCGTTGTACGGCACCTGATGTTGCCGAACGTATTCCCAAACCTTTTCCTCAGACCAATCGCGGAGAGGCGCAACCTTCACCAAGCGAAACCTTGCATTCCATGCAAGAACAGGGGTCTCCGCTCGGCCCACCGACTGGTCACGGCGAACACCTGTGATCCACGCACTTTTTCCACCTAAGGCCTCGGCATTCGGCGCAACTTTTCGAATCCCGCAGCACTTGTCAGGATCACGATCCCACAAGTCGTTGCCATGAAGACTCGCTTGTTGCACAAGCGATAGCTGAGGCCGATACGCTATCGCTTCAAAGCCATATCGACGTTCCATTTCCTCGCGCACGTCGTGCGTGGCTGAAAAAAGCAACCCTGTATCGAGGTAATACACCTCCACGCGCTCAAGCAGGTTCATTCGAGCTAGTTGATCCACAATGACCAACCCACTCGGCCCGCCAAACGAGCATGAAACCGCGACGCCTGGAGAAAAACGCTCAACCACTTCCCTAAGTACGGTCTCGGCCGAAGCCGACTCCAACTCGGAAGCAATGTCAACAACGTTTACTTCAGAGACCTCAATAGCCAAGACACTCTCGTAAAAAACTTAACTACGGTCACATATCCTATATTGTTGACCAACAAAGTCAAGAATGTTTCGGCAATAGTCTATTGCGTTGAATCGTCCTGAAAGATCTCCGTGACAGGCAGCCCTCAACCCACGCGGGCTAGATCAAGACGCAGTCGTTAGACGGCGCACTCACCTTCGCCACGTTCCAGCACATAGAGCCGATCGCGATCCCAATCCACGAAATGATCACGTTCTTCTTCAAACTCCGGGGGTAACGCTAAATCGGCCAGTAGCCCGTCAAAATAGGGCTTATCGTGACGATCGACATATTCGTTGAATGTCTCATCATCAGCTTCTCGATTCTCCTCGTAGTCAAGAATTAGCCGCTCAACCACTAACGGGGCTCGTTTCGCCGGCACGCGAGTCTTCAACAACATGGCAATACGCATCTTGGACCCATAACGCCGATTGCCCCCGATAAACGTGTGGTACGCCGGGACCTGTCGACCATCACTCTTGAGCGCCGCACCATGAAACCCGATATTTCCGACATGGTGCATTCCACAAGAATTCGGGCAACCGCTCATGTTGATCAAGATTTGCCGGGTGAGCGGATCTTGAAGATTCATCTCCTCGACACGGGATTGAATAGCTCGACTAAGACCCATCGATGACGTGATGCCCATCTTGCAACTATCAGTGCCTGGGCACGACACCACGTCGTTAATCTCATACGCACCAGCATTGCCAAGGCCCAGCGAACGCAACTCGCGCCAAACCTGCTAAACACTATTGTTAGGTATCCAGCGCAAGACAATATTCTGCCAATGGGTGGTCCTCGCCCGATTTGCCCCATACTCACGGAGAATAGTTGCCAACCCACGAAACTGGCCAGGATCCAAATCTCCCTGAGTAACCTTCACCTCAACCGTGGAGTAGCCCTCCTGAACCTGAGGCCGGACGTTACTCTCCATAAACCGTTCAAACAGTTCAACATCTTCGCCAGCAATTTTCGGAGCCGCTGCAGGAAGGTCAGGAGCTTCAGCCTGCTCGTCATCCAAAAACAGCAGATCCTCCAATGGATAGTCGTGCCGGCCCCAGTCGCCCTTTAATTCTTCATCCACCATTTCACGAAACGCTTCAATGCCAACCCGGTGGATCAAGAACTTGATACGGGCCTTCGATCGATTACGCCGCAACTCATCCGATCGGTTGAAAATTCGCAGCACAGCCTCAGATACCCGCAGGTATTCGGTCTCAGGAACAAAGTCATACAGTTCAAACGCCACTTTAGGCATGATCGAAAGGCCGCCCCCGGCCACGATCCGAAACCCTCGCACCTCTTCACCATCAACTACACGTGTGCACGAAAAGAATCCGAGATCATGAATATCGGCAATCACACGATCAGTATCAGAACCACTAAAAGCCACCTTGAATTTTCGTGGCAGCAATTGCGTAAGCGGGTTTCGCACGAAATAACGAACAAATGCCCCAGCATAGGGTGTCGCATCAAAGACCTCGTCGGCGGCGATGCCGCCCCATGGGTCCCCGGTCACATTACGCACCGTATTCCCGCAAGCCTCACGGGAGGAAAGACCGGATCGACCCAAGATTCGAATTAATTCCCAGGCCAGTGGCAATGGAACGTGGTGAATCTGAATGTTCTCGCGAGTCGTAATGTGACCCTTCTTCAAAGGCGCAAATCGTTCTGTGACCTCAGCAAAGGCGTCGAGTTGGTCAGCTGTCACACCACCAAACGGAAGCTTTACCCGAATCATCTGGACGTTTGGCTGTCGTTGCCCGTAAACACCCTGTTTCAATCGAAAACCAATGAATTTATCTTCTTCTCGCTGCCCAGCTAAGAACGCCTGCGCCTCAGTCGTGAAATCCTCGAACTCGTCGTCGAGAATCTCGATTACATGGCCAGCCGTATCCTGGCGTTGCTCAATCGACATTCATTGCCTCCGGATGCCCCTCTGGCAGAACTTCGTATTCAGACGTTCATTAATGCAACGCGCCACCCACATTTACGTGCATTACGAACTACAACAAATTCCCTCGCGGGATTGTAAAGGCTGTGGACCGGTCTAGACCAGTACACGTGCACCCCCGCCACAGTCACGCACCCACTTTCGATCAGAACCTCAGGCTCCTAAACCCTATCCACCGGCCATTCGTGAAAAGAAACCGGCAACCCAGCAACGTCACCGCCAGACGGTCGTTCCGGACCGAAAATAAACTTAACGGCCTCTGTACGTGAAAGTTCCCGTGTCCACTCAGACCCTTCAAGCACAACCGAATCGCCGTGAACTGAGGCCGAGACACTCCCCGACATATAGGCCTCCACAAGGCGTTCAGCACTCTCAATTCTTATCATTCCGAGGTAGTCAAGCGAACACAAGATCCCGATTGCATCGAGCGCATCGGTAACGGGATCAGCTTGCATTGGCGCGCTGAGCGTCGCATGAACCGTCGGCTTGTCGCTGGCACGCCGTTCCGACGGCGTTTGGGTAGACGTCGAAACCGACGGATCATCCCACTCGTCTAACAGGCGGGACAACATCGACAAGACCAACGCTGGCGATCCCCCGTACTCCACAATAGTCCTGCCACGCGCACATAGATAAGCGCCAATTTCCCCCAAGCTTCCGGTAACCCATGTCGTATGCCCACGTCGCTGGAGCAGCGCCCGCATGCGCTCGGGCGACCGAACGGCCCCAAGGCAACGATCGTGATGAATTTGGCCTAATTCATCAAAGTCCCCCTGATCGGCGGGGCGCAGATCTATGGACGGTGTATGCGGAAGGAATGCTCGATTGCCGCGATCGAAGCGATAGGCCCGAATCAATCCTCCATATTCCCAACCAAGCCGCCGATACCAACTTGGAACACCGGTGCTCAACAAACTCACGTGGCATCCAAGCTCAGACATCCGATCAATACACGCCTCCAGCACGCGCGACGCATAACCCCGGCGACGATATTCAACATCCGTAGACACCCCGTTGATGCCACCTATGGTGAGATCCACCGAGCCCAGACGGGTTTCGTGCGGGAATATGGCCGCCGATGAAACGATCTGATCATCGACCCGAACCACCCGAATGTTTTCAAGATTGTCCAGGCTGACCACATGTGACCAATCGAGCGCGTAGACAGGGTCGTTGCCGACCTCCTCCCGCATCACACGGTTGACATGCGCAACCAGATCATCGAACTCCTCAGGCCGTGGCTGCCGAACCTCATCCACTAGTACACCTACTCTTTTGGGTGTTCAGCCGTACGCGCAATCCAAGCGTCAGGATCGTACGTCTCAGCGAGCGTTGGTAATGTTTCAGGACCATCCCAGACCCGGTTCATGTACCGAAGACCTTGCCTATCGACCACATACTGCACAAATTTTTCGCCAACACGATACTGTTCCATCTTCATCTCAAGCCCAAGCATCGCGGACAACAGACGAAATACCGGACCTCGTGAAGCCGTGCGTGATCGCATTTGGGTCTCAATCGAATTGAATCCTGGGACGAGCTCCGCCCCCACCCCACGCATGACATGGTTGCTATACCCCTCCATTACCGTCATAAGCGCTTGCACGTGCTGAAGATGTTCAAGTTGGCCCTCGGTGAGGAGCAGCCGAAAGATTCCATGTCGAGAAATCTCACGCCGATTCAACCTTCGCCATAACTCCCGAAAGCGCGCACGACCGTCCTCACTGTCTTCGACCAAACGCACAGCCTCACCAAGATAGGCGCTCAGCAGACCAGCCATATGCTCCGCAAGCCACGGCGGTTCGCCGACATGGAACTGAAGCACGTGTGTCGTTTCATGAAGGCCCACCCACAACCTCACGTCGTCAACATCAACCCCGGCCTGCGCCGCAACCCGCGCAATATTGGGCTCCACAAAACAAATGGCCGCAGGAACCCCCGCTTCGTGAAAAAACGGAACATCGTACTGACCCAATACCCGACGACCTAGATAACCCAGCCCAATGCCGATTTGTCCGGTCAGACCTATCCGTGAGCCTCGAGTAACGAAATGGCCCAAGAGCCCCGAACGAGCGGAGTGTCGCCCGTATACGTTCACGATGGGCCCTAACACGCGTTGGAAACTCACAAGATTCATATCAATCCAACCGATGCGATCAAGAATTCGCACCTCGTCACGATCCGTCGGTATCGACACACCGGTATAACCAGCAACTGCGTCAAAGCTACGTGCAACGATGCTCTGGTAACGAGTCTTCAGCGCAGCATCAGGTTCCCATCGTGTCGGTTGACCGACCAGCCGACGAGCAATCCTTCGACTTACCCGCCAATTCACTAAATCTCGCTGCACGACCGGTCGAGCGGCCGTGACACCGCCAAGCACCCCCAGGGCTATGGCACCCAGAACCAATACACCGCGCTGGACACCCATCTCAACATTTCCGAGCGCTGTGTCACGGGCAGATTTATCTTAGATCCACCAATTATCACCGTCTATATGGAAGCCGCGTACACTGAGGCTCTCCGGGGCAGTTCGTCTCGTCTTAAATAAACCTGGAAACCATCGTGTGCGCAGCCCCACGTGACGGCGTACACCCCACAACCGACAAAGAAATCCGATCGCGGCTGTTCGCCTTGGGCTGGCCAGCCATGCTCGAGAACTTCATGCAGAGCGCAATGTTCATGATCAACACAGCGCTCGCAGGTCGACTGGGTGCAGAAGCACTTGCCGGCGCTGGCATTGCCAATTTCACCATGTTTTTCGTGTTCGGCGCCGTATTTGGCATCGGTGCAGGCACCCTTGCAATGGTCGCGCGGGCTTATGGGGCAAACAACATTGAGGAAGCTATAGCAGCCGGTCGACAGGGAATAATCCTTGCGATTGCCCTGACATTGCTAGTCGTCGTGCTCTTCATGGTCTACGCACGACAAATTCTGCAGTTGGTCGGTGCCGAACCAGCAATTGTCGACATAGGCACCCCCTACCTAGTAGTCGGTGCTGCCTTTCTTCCGTTCCAAACCGTAGTCGTAATCATCGGATCAATCATGCGAGGCCACGGCGACACGCGAACGCCCATGGTTGCGGCAGTCCTAATGGCCGGTCTTGATCTGCTAATCGGTATCCTCTTGGTCTTCGACATCGCTGGCCCACGCGGACTTGGCCTCACCGGTATAGCCATCGCAATGAGCGTAGCCCGCATATTCGCAGCGATCTTCATCCTGTGGGCCGCCCGTCGCTCTCCGCTCCGAGCGGCAGTTATCGGACGGTATCGCGTTGACATCAATATGCTGAAACGATTATCCCGGGTAGCCGGGCCCGCGGCCCTAGAACAAATGATCACGATCGGCGGCATCATGGCCTTTAGCATTATCGGCCTACGACTCGGTACGACGTCCTTTGCCGCACAAAATGTCATAGGCCCTATCATCTCAATCGCCTTCATGCCGTCAATGGGCCTTGGGATCGCAGCGTCTGCAGCCGTTGGGCAAAGTCTTGGTGCAGCAGACCCGATTCTCGCCTATCGATTCGGCCGTCAAGCCGCTGTCGGGGGGCTTTTGCTTTCAAGCCTGGTTGCCTTGCTAGTAATCCTATTTCCTCGACTGCTGCTCGCCGTCTTTACGACCGACATTGCCGTCATTGATGCTGGCGAAACGCCGTTGCGCGTCATCGGATTCTTTATTCCGGCCATCGGCCTAGGAACCACGCTGCCCGGTGCCCTCCGGGGAGCAGGTGATACTCGTGCAATGCTGCTTATCTCTCTGGTTACGCTTTGGGCTATTCGGGTCCCGCTAGCGATCATTCTCGGCCTTGTCGCCGGATTCGGGTTAACAGGCCTCTGGATTGGCGCCGGCGTCAACTACATCGTGCTTTCCATCGCGGCTATCGTCAGATTCGCCTCCGGCCGCTGGCAACACATTCGTTTATGAGACTCCTTCGTGTAGCACTGCTACCTACAAGCATCAGACCCGATCCCAAAGGTGTGTGCGCGATTGTTGACGTGATACGGGCTAGCACCACCCTTACAACCATCGCGGCAATTCCCCACTCAAGAACCTTTATCGCAAGCAACATCCAAACAGCCCGAGCGGCTGCGGAAGCAATCGGCCCACAAGCCATTCTCGCGGGTGAAAGGGGTGGCATCGCTCCCGACGGATTTTCGTATGGCAACTCTCCCCTCGAGTTCGCACCCAAAGATCTGACAGACCGGACCATCGTGCTTTCTACTACTAACGGCACCTACGCAATCGAGCAGTGGGCAGGCAGCCAACGCACGTACATCGGTTGCTTGCGAAATGCCGGCGCCGTCGCCGGTCGGCTACTCAGCGAACCCACGGGTTGCCTTACAGTCGTCTGTGCAGGACGTGATGGCCACCTAGCTATTGATGATGTGTATACGGCCGGCGCGATCGTGTCTCACATTACACGCGCAGATGCTGACCTTACTTTGGACGAAGCAGCCCTAACGGCCCTCCATGTATGGCAGGCCTACGAAGATTCAGAACAAGCGCTCTCGTCATCAGAAAGCGCGCAATTGCTTAAGGCTGTAGGGCACTTCGATGACGTTGCGTTTTGTGCAGAGGAAGACGTGTCTGTCGTGGTTCCGGAAGTTGGACCTGGTGGCCATATTCATGTCTGGTCCGACTGAAGCATCAACTCCAACTGGCAGCCGTCCAAATCCTCGATTCAACCACCTACGAGCGCAACTCGATCACCCACGAGTTGGGTTACACACTCTCGCGCAATCTTGACGTTGTAGTTGGTTCCCCGATCTTGGGGATATATCTGCGACGTGTTGCAAATGTAGAACCCGGGTATTGGTGAAGCGTACGCCGGTTTGCGCCGTTGATAGCCAGTCTCTATTACCGGCTGCGCAACTGAATCACGAGACACCCATGCCTCCTGAATATGCTCACGCTGAAACCGTGGAAAAACATGGGCGATAGACCCGGCAAGTCGATCGACTACAGCGTCAACATCGAGACCAAATAGCTCGTGTTGCCTCGGCAAATAGTTGCTGAGATATAGCAAGGTGGAACCTCCGTAGCGTTCACGGTCCACAAAATTTGTATGTTCAATTAACCCGGCAAACGGCAGGTCACGATCAGCAATATTGGTCCAATAAAACCTCGACAGTTGCTCGCGCAACTTCAATAGCACAACACAAGCACCGACATATGACGTCGCCGCTAGCTCCGAAGCAAAGCCCTGATGTGCCTCCGGGAGAAGACGTCTGATCACAGGCAAGCCGACGGTCGCCACGACCGCATCAGCCTCCACGGATACGCCACCGATGCGAACTGCAGGACTCGCATGACCACCGACAGAGATAGCTTCGACTGGAGCACCAAGCCGAACACAGGCACCACGAGCTTGGACCGAATTCAAGAGGGCATCCACAATCACGCGGAAGCTTCCCCGGAAGTATCCAAGTCGCTCACGACGTTTGTTCGGCGTCCGCGTACGAGCACGAGACCGAAGACGGGCCCACATCCAGGCCATTGATACGTCATTCCAGTGATCAGCAAATTTCGCTCGCAACATGGGCGCAAACACGGTTTCAAAGCTCTCCTGACCCACGTAGCCGGGAAGCACACTGGCCGCCGTGTGATCTTCAAACGGTGCAAAATCTTCGCGCCGCTGTAGCAGCAATGTGCCCAGTCCAAGCCTGAACCGAGCCCAAGGACTTAGAGCGCTACATCTCAGCAGATCAAGCGGCGAGGTGAATGGATACACACGACCATGCGTGTAAAACGCCATTTCAGGTTCGGGCCACTCAAGCCGACTGCCTAGGCCAAGCTCATTTGCCAAGTCGATCATTAGCTGATCATGAGTAAAAAGATGGTGGTAAAAACGTTCAACAGGTTCACCGTTAACGCTGACAGTCGCGAGTTCACCACCAGCACGAGGAGCCGCCTCGTAGAGAGTGACCGTGCAATCGTGCTTCAGAAGCTCATGTGCCAGGGTAAGCCCCGTAATCCCACCCCCGATGATGGCCACCCTCATAACTGAAATCGACCCATTGGCCCGGCCCCAAGCAAGCTCGTGCGCACATACATGACGAAGTCAAAGCTTCCAGTCGGTACCGGCGTAACTTCTCGAGTCAACAGCCACCTCCCAAATGTCTCACGGGCAACAGGATCTCCTAGAAATCGAGAAAGAAACGTAGCATCCCACGATTTATACGCTGATTCAGGAAACCAGCCGCGCAACACCATCTGTCGACCCACAAACTCAGGTAGTTGTATCCCGAACTCATCCGCATCAGCAAGCGTAAGTATCGCGATGTCAGCCACCTGAACATCTTCCAGCGTCGGGGCCTTGCCATACCCAACATTCGTGTAGTCACGGAGATACCACACGATAGGCCAAGCAAATTCTTCATCCACCACCACACGTAAACCAAGCCCCTTTCCACTACGGACAGCAGCCTGATTTACGACCTCCGCAACCTCAACCACGTCCGATGAGGACTGGACGTATACAACAAAATCGTTTGGCACATCGCCACGTTCGAAATTGATAGGAATCGCAAACCATAACGACCAGAACAGAAATCCGCCCCCGAGAATCCCGACACAAACCCTCGGGGTAATAGCCCTTCTAGCATCAAACCACCGACCCACCCACCAAGACGCAATGAGTATTGGAGGCCACAGCACATGCAGTACAAGCCAAGGGGCTTTCTCTCCGGCAGCCGAGTAGATAATCCAAGTGACAAGAATCCACACCGCTAAAACGACGGGGAGGGGACTTCGCGCCGTTCGAGTCCGGAACATGGCAACGGCGCCAAAAACAATAGCGAAGGGCTCGTACACGGCTAGATACATGGCGTAGTAAAACCACGGTTGATTCACGCGCTCAGAACCATGAACCTCTGTCCAATACTCGATAGACCGCGTAAAGGCATCTCGGAAACCAGGCAGATACGTGAAAAACGAGGTGTAAAACACAAATACGATCCCCAAAAAGACGAGCGCCCCGTAAACCACGTGCTCAATGTCCCGACTAAATGCCTGAATCGCGTTAGACACTTGGGCCCCACCGCCCAAACTTGATTGACGCCGCCATTTGTAACCCATGGCAACCCCACCAAGCGTCAATATCACTACCGCCAGCGCAAAGCCATGGATAAATGTGTTTTCTTTGGTCGCTAACGAAAGCCCCAATGATATCCAGGCCACGTAAATCCACCGTTTGCGTGGCCACCCGATATAACGAACGACAGCGGCAACCAACACAATAGTGAAAAACGCGACGTAAATATCGTTCCTGATAAACCTCGAGTAATAGACAAATGTTGTAGATGTCGCGATGGCCAACATCGCAATGACCGTCCCGGCGCGACCCAGCTCCCATCTGAACAAGGCAACAGCAACCACCGCCCCGACTCCAAATGCAGCAGGAATAACCCGGGCGAGAACCTCACTCGAGCCAAGCAAGTGGAAAAGCAACGCATTACCGAAATAAAGCAGAGGCCCGTGATACGCGGGGTCGTACCTATACTGCTTCCCGTTAATCATGTCGTATGACTCTTTGGCGTGAATAGCCTCATCGTGATGAAAAGCCCGATCCCCAAGGCCCGCAAATCGCATCACCACAGCAACACCAACAACCAGCGCGTAGAACAACCATTCGGCACGCGTCCAACCAAACCACATAGGCTTAGCAGACCAACAACGAAGCGCCCCGATGCCATCGGTCATAACTGGTTCACTTCAAATACGCTGGTTGTCCCGACCTTAAAGACTGCGCTAAATCTTTTGTGAAAACGGGCCTCAGCTTCCTCGCCATATCGCCTTCGTTCGCTATCACCAAAGATCACATGCGTTACGCCGTACCGATCAAAAACCGCACGTAACGTTTCCAAGTCATTAGTTTTGTAAGCAAGATCGACGTCTGCCACGCGGACCGAGATCTGTTCCTGGGCGCCCCGCCACAATTCCTGGTGCTGGGTCCATCCGACTACCGTAGGAATACCTGTCCACGTCGAAATACGAGAGTCACCCGAGTAGGCCCGACCAGGCGCCTCCAACACCACTGCGTTGTGTGGTGCCCTGACCCGCATCCAATCAGCCACCGCGACCTCCGTCGGTCGGCTTGCACGATCTGCGGCTAAGCCATCAAGGGTACCGGTGACCGGACTAGCCTGAGCCTTCATCAGAGACGCATGGATGGGATACGTCACCGAAAGCACCGCGAGCGGGAACAATGCCCCAACAAAAACTATTCGACCGAACCTTCCTGATCCCGATTTGGCCATCCTAAGACGATGCCAAACCAGCACTAAACCTGGTCCACACGCGATGGCCAGCAAAGTCCACGCCTGATAATGCAATTTGAACACAGTATTCATACGCTCGTAGGGTGGTCCGAAGAAGTCGTCGACAAAGACAAACTCGACAAAAGTCAAAAGAGACACCCCGACCACCATGATCCACAGGAGCGGGGCTAACCCACACTCATCACGATAGGAAACAAACGCTAATCCACTAAGCACCAAGATGGCGGCCAGGACCGCCAAGACGTCACCGCCCCCGATCAAAAGACCAACGAAAGCAGCGCCACTGATAACCCCGATCAACAGTCGACCGTCCGGCCGCACTCGCCACATCAACATCACTAGCGTGACAAGAACTACCAAGAGTAGAAGGCCAAAAACCTGCGCAAAATCGACCGCTTCGCTGCGGACCGAAACCAGACCCAGACTACGGGCCACAGGGTCATACGACAGCAAATAGGGAAGCCATAACACCACCGCCGTCACCATCGCGATCAGAACATCAGTTCCCAACGCCCGCATCCGCTCGACATTCCCCACCGCAACCAGGCCAGCACCGACAACGACAAGCCCTGCAAACGTTGGGGCGTCCCACGCATTGATTGAATATAAGGCACCCAAAAGCAGTCCTGTCAGCGATGCGCTAAACAGCCTCAGCCATCGTTCCTCATGAGCTCGGGTCGAACCAGTAATCATCCATTGAACCGCTACCGAAACTGCAAGCGCGGTAAATGGCAAGGCCATCACGTGTGGGTGCAAGTCGCCCAGAATGAACGAAAACGCCGGAAACTCATTAATGGTGTAATCAACAAGACCCTCGGTGGTTTCCCGTTGGATCGTCCGCGAGGCATGCCAACCAATGCCTTGCCAAAACCCCTGCACATCTATTGCCGGACCCTTCAACACCTCCCGAGTAACAGCAAGATTCCCAGCAACTACGACCAGAGCCCCCGACAGCAATCCGGACGTCCGTCGCCCCAGACGCCCTGCTCCTACCAGCGTGCTGATGTCGTACCCAGCAGATCCCGCGACCACAGCAGCCAGACCCAGTACCACAGCTAGTGCGAGGTTGTACCCAACCGCCGGCGTCACATCAGTCAGATGAATGAGAATTCCCATAATTGAATAGCCCACGTAGTAATAGTTCATGGATTCCCCGGAAAACCAAGGATCGACAGGCGGAACATCGGACGCACGTAACACCGCATTGAGCAACGCGAAATCCATCGGTTTCTCGGTGCCGCTGATCTCAGGATTGGTCCATCGCAGAACAACGCCCACGGCAAACATAATGATGAGCCCTACAACACCAACCAGCCACAAGCGACTGATTAGCCAAAACTCAATCCGCCTCCAATGAAACATTCCCAAGAGGCCCAGCGTGAAACTCATGAACACAACCACCGCCCCTACAACAACCGCCACACCAACGACAGCTGGACCAACAACAACGGCTGGCCCAACTTATGATATTACGATTGAACAACCAATTGCTCCGTCTTATGCTGACGTCGCTTCTGTACCCAACTTAAATG
>CAZFVB010000042.1:13821-14276 GCA_964522375.1 uncultured Chloroflexota bacterium | reverse complement strand
TCGTGTCGATTCTGGCGGCTCCAATTGGTAACAACGTTACCGAGATGGTCGCTGTGATGGCTGTGCTACCCATGTTTATGGCTACGGCAGCGACTGCAATGGTGGTTCGGAGGCACTGGGCTCGGGCCGTCCGCATTGGCATATCTGCGGCCGCGGCGTCTGTTGTGTGGGTGGCCATCAATGCTTTCTGGATTGTGCCGGAACTTCGTGGTCTGGGCGTGGTTACGAAGACCAGTGATGTCGACATGTTTCGGGGTGTGAGCAGGCAATTTCTTGAAGGACAAAGCCTTTATACATCGTTGACCAATGTGGTTCGGCTGCATGGTGACTGGACGTGGTTTCAAGGTCTTGTTGATCCCTATCGCACGTATGCTGAGACGTACAACTCTCATCCCAAGATTATTATTGGTGGGTGGGTATTTGTTGCAGACGTGCTCGCGGGCGTCGTGTAAGGT
>CAZFVB010000042.1:7354-13811 GCA_964522375.1 uncultured Chloroflexota bacterium | reverse complement strand
TATTGGCCTGGCGGCTCCAGTGCTCGTGCGCGTCTGTATAAGCAGTTGCCAGCGAATGCTGCGGCTGGAGGCTCGTCGGAGCACAATAGTCGCCGCCGGAAGCACGATGCTGTTCGCAGTGATCTTAGGTCCTGTGTTGGCGTACCCACTCACGCTGGGCTTGTTTTTTGCGACGGATGATGAGCGAACATTCCTCAATCCCAATCATGTGACGCCGCCTCCCTATGTGCTAGCTGCGGGCACATGGTTGGATAGTCAGGAGGACTCCTTTCGAATCCTTTCGGTGCCAGGCGATAATCCTTGGTTGAGTGATTGGTGCTACTCGGGCTTTGGCTCCTATATCCAGTGGATGACAACGAGACCTGTGATGTTTGCAGGATCGACAGACCGCATGAAAGTCACACAGGGTGCTCCAAGGCCAGTGCAAGCATTGGTGGAACAGCTTGAGTCTGATCTTTTAGATCACCGTTCAGGCTCGGCAGGTCGATTGGCAGCTCGTCTAGGCATCGCCACCGTGGTGCATGAGCGGGATGTCCGATATGACTTCTACCAAGGTACGGGCTATCGAACTGACGACTCTCCTGAGCATGTAACGCAGCTGTTGTCACAGCAGGCGGGTATGACGTTGGACCAGACATTTGGAGCATGGGATGTCTATACAGTCGATAGGGTGACACAACGATTCTGGGTGCCTGATGGTCTCGCCGTAATGTCGACGGAAGATGCAAGGATTTTTGCTCGATTGGTGGAGACCGGGATGCTCGAGGGAATCGCGACCGTACCTGCGGACCCGGTTGTCGGGGATGGGAACGCCTTGACTATTCGTCTGGGTGGACGAGATCAGGTTTCGGGATCAGATGGTATCTGGGTGTTTGATACGTCGTCTGGCACGGTTGATTCTGAGTTAGTGAGTTCTGTGTCATTAACAATCGGGGTTGGTGATGACGAGGAGTGGGGACGTCGAGAAGAACTAACTCCGGGGTCCGAGTGGCGGTGGGTTAAGTCTCAGCACGGCCCGCACTTTATGGTGTCAAATCGATCCGATACAGCGGCAGCTGCAGAACTCCACCTCCAAGTGTTTTCGTATGCGAGAGATCGAACGTTCTATGTGTACGTGAATGAGGAACTGGTGAGTCTTGAGGAGGTTAAGGCTGACCAAGTTCAGGTGATACGAGTGACTGGTGTACGGTTGAATCCTGGTGAGAACGCGGTTGGGTTTTATACGCCGTTTCAATCTGATGTTCGTGATGGTGATAACGTGTCGTTTGCTGTAGAGCAAACGCCACAGATTGGTAATGGCCGCTTTGTTCTGGAGCCTCGGATTCCGGCCTCTGGACAGGCCAGTCTGACAGTGCTTATGGAGCCGTTAGGCGAAGCGGGAATACCTGGCGGGGCTCCTCCAGAACTCGGGCTTCTTGTTAATGGGCAACCGAAACGTTTGTCTTCAGGAGACCCTGGTGAACTCGGGGTGTACCGCGGCGTAATCAAGCTCAGGCGCGATTTACGGATTGATATTGCGCAGCAAGGGCAAGAAGAATACCTAGTGTTGCTCCATCCAACATCCACGAATCCCGTGCGGGAGGCAAATGCGTCGGTTCGCGTGCTGGAGGAAAGCCCGTCTGGATATCAGCTGATCGTGGAAGGACAGGATCCATACCTTCTCGTCTTTAATGAATCGTTTCACCCGGATTGGGAAGCGTCTATTGACGGTGAGCGTTTAGACCACATTAAGGTCGATGGTTATGCCAATGGATTCTGGGTGCATCAGCCTGGTGTGCAGCATGTGACGGTGGAATTTTCGGTCCAGCCGGCCTTTACGATTTCGGTCCTCGTGTCCGCAATATCGTTGATGATGGTCGCTATCGGTTGGGTTGTGTTTCAGAGGAGGTCGACGGAGCCTGTTCGACCGCAGGGGGACTAGGGAGCGACGGTTTGTCAGGAGGATGTTCGCTCGATGCTTGGCTGTGTCGTCGGATCCGGTACGGGACGGTGTTGTCGGAGTGTTGATAAAGCCGAACAATTAATTCCGCGACAAGTCCAAGAAGAATGAGCTGAACCCCAACGATTAAGAGTACGCCTGCCAACATGGTGAGGGGACTTTGGACAATAAAGCCCCCTCCCCCCAGACGCCATATCAGCAGACCTAGGGCAACGGTAAATGCGCTTACCACCATGGCAAGACCAGTTCCTCCGATCAATCGGATCGGTTTCGTACCTTGGGAGGCCATGAATTGAAGGGCAATGAGATCCAGGATCACCTTGTAGGTTCGTGACAGACCGTACTTGGACTGTCCGTGTAGGCGTGGGCGGTCGGTTATTGGGACTTCTATGATCCTTGCTCCGAGATGATGGGCTTGTGCCAGGATCATTCGATGACCATCACCATATAGTTGAAGTTCATCTGCTAGCGTTCGATCAAAGACCTTTAGCCCACAGCCGTTATCACGAACCTGAGAGCCCACGATCTTTCCGATGAGCCAATTCGCGATCGTCGATGGCAATCGCCTTCGCCACCACGAGCCCGCACGCTGTTGCCGCCATCCGTTTACGACCTCAAAGCCTTCGTCTAACTTCGCGATCATTCTTGGGATATCCGCAGGGTCGTTTTGAAGATCGCCATCAAGCGTGACAACAATTTCTCCTAGGGATTGCTTGATACCGGCATCAAGGGCTGCCGACTGACCATAGTTTCGTGCGAGTTCAAGAAAGCGAACGTGGTCCTTTGACTGCGAAAGCTTTTCAAGTTCAACGATTGTTTGATCCGTGGATCCGTCGTCGACAAAGACCAGCTCGAACCGGAAAGCCCGGAGTGCCTCTTCGACTTCCCGAGCGACCGTCGGCACGTTCGCAGCCTCATTGTGTACAGGAACAATAACTGAGATCAGACGTTGGGATTCAGGCATTAGGGTGTTCCATGGATCTCACCGAAATTTGTTCGAACTGGTGGATCTGTCAGCGTAATCATGCCATTGCCGGTTACCCCGCTTGTATGACTAGTGCATGATTTCGAAGTCATTTGCCGCTCGTTCTGGGCCGAAGAGATTTGGGAGCTTATATAGCCTAGCTAAGGGCGAGCCGTGATTCAGTATTGGTTTGGGGATCGGAAGACAGGCGGTCACGTCCGGTTGAGGCTGTTTCGGATGGGCTGTTGGAGTGGCCAGATCACATAAATCATTGCCGTGATCAGCGCTAACACGGAGACGACAATGCCAGCGAAATACCAGGGTTGGAAAACGTAGTCGACATCTATGTCAACGGTACCCGTATCCTCGATGATGAATCCTGATAATCCGCCTCCGACAGGCAGGGCCGAGAAAGATCCCAGGGAGGTTGATGCTACCCATCCCGAATCGTATGGCAATCCGAAAGTCACTACAGCGGGTGCCTGCGTTACGTGGACACGATGACGATGGGAAGTTGTCCCATCTGATCCGGGGATGTACCTCCCCAAATAACTGGGGTAGCTATGTAGTAGCCGCGATGGTTTCAACGGTTGATCGCTTACTGCGATTGTGTTTATGGCAGCGAAGCCGTGTCCTGAGGATATTTCAAGAGTTACTGGTGCGTTGCCCGGATCAGTGACAGATCCGACAGGAACCCAGACGAGCCGTGGGGGACCCGTGTCTGATATGTCTAGCGTGTTCGAAGAAGTAGAAGACCCTCGTAGACGCATTTCAAGGTGGGCAACGTTCGAGCCTACGAGCACCCGCGCGTAAATCTCACGGTGTCCTGTTGGTTCAACTGGAATGCGAACAAGGAGCGGCGAACTCTTGACGGTTCTTTCATCTCGGCGGATCCACGACATGCCGAGGCCGTAATCAAGATCCATAACACGAAGGTTTTCTACCTTGAGGGTTGCCAGCCATCGTCGGAATCCGGATGGCGTGCCATCTGCATACTCCCAATCCTGTGAGGTATTCGCAGAGGTCCTTATGTTCACGAAGGATTCGGATGGGTGGCAGGCAAGGGCAACAGCGCGTACATCCGTTCCAGGGGCCGCAGGTGGGACTCCAGAAAGACTGCTCCTGCTACAGGTGTTCGGTGCGACATCGACAACAAGACTTGTCGCGTTCCCTGTGGCTAAACCTCGAATTCCAGTCACCGATGCCCAGGGTGTGTTGTGACTAGAAGGGGATGGCTGATGTTTAAATTCGAAGTAGGAAAGTACATTGTTTTGGTACAACAGTTTGAACTGCTCGAGGTCTGCAAGCCGATCACGCAACTCCTGTCCTTCTTTCGTATCGGTTACGACGAGGGTTCGGTCGGCCTGATATGCGGAGATCGCAGCGGTCAGCGATGTTTCGGTCAGCGACTTGACGAGCGCGAGGGGCTTAACCGTGGAGCTTGTTCGGCTCCCTGTGACCTGAAGGGGACTGAGCGATCGGGTTACTACAGGTCGTAAGACCCGATCTGGATCCCAGTATGGTCGACGCTCGTCATGCTCGAAGATCAGGATGCGCTGAGGTGGTGGATGTTCTTCTCGAATGAAATCCACCCCCTGTCGGTATCCGGGATCAAGATGTATTGGTGCCCAGACGCCTGTGTCATGTCCCCACAGGAAGTGTTTTTCGGCAGGAATAATCCAGGCCACGAAGGTGATTGACAGCAGTCCACCTAGAATAGAAATCGTGAGGCGGTCGAGGATTTTGGGACTGGCCCATCGGTTCGTAAGGAACATTGCGATAGAACCTAGGGATGCAGCGATAGCCAAGGCGATAAAGCCGGAATACTTATCCGGTTCTCGTAGGCCACGGCTGCCTGGGAACGTCCCCACAGCGGACTCGAGCCACCCATGAGTGTCAGGATGCTGAGCCAACACGATAAACAACATTACGGTCACCGCACTAACTACGAGTGGTATTGCCCCCCGGCGTGTCGGACGCCATCCAGCTGCAAATACCATGCTTGCTGCCATCATCAGTCCGGCTATCCGCCAGGCGAGTCTTCCGGTGCCTAGAGCCCCTAACTCTGTGGACCATTGAGGATTCGCTGATAGGGTCAGGGCATCAATCCAGGAAATTGTTGAATCTCCAACAGCTATGTCACCGGTCGCTGCGGCAAGCGCTCTTGGTATAGATCCTGCGTGGATGGTGGAAGCTGCTATCGGGATCCATGCGAAGGAGGTGAATAAAGCTGTAGCACCTACCGTGATTGTCGTGAGGGCTAGTGTGCGACGACGTTCGTTAGGAAGGGTTATGAGGCGTGTGGTTACCAGGCAGCCAACTATGACGACAGATCCAAGCAAGACGTGCGGGCTGGCAGCTACGAATGCAAAGATGCCGCCAGCGAGGACTGCTCGGCGTGCTGAACCGCGACGATACGCATGCAGCGTCATGGCTATCGCGGCAGGGAAAACCGCATATCCCATGGCAAGACCCAGATGTTCTATTCGACCTAGGATCCACGGGTTAACGGCATATGTGATGCCGGCAACGACGCGGCCAATGAGCAGACTATTTCCTGAGGCTAGTGTTCTAGTAGCCATATAGCCGAATGCCCAAAATGCAGCTGCGAATGCTAGAAGGGCATGAACAAATACGATCAGTCCCAGCAGTGTTCCTGTATTCGCACCTGTTACTCCACCAATGAGGGCGCTACTGACCATCGCTGGCCCCATCGAAAGATGGGGAAAAGCTGGAAGATTGTCTGATGCGATGATCGGGAAAAAGTCGGCGATGAAGGCTTCAATAGTCAGTGGATATGAAAGATCACGGTTTAAAGGGTATCCGCCTGTCGTGAGCATGGGTGACCAGGCGATGCCGACGACTACCAAGCCAACCAATAGCGCCACGAATTGCCGGGGCGGATGTCTTGGAAGGGAGGCTAACTTGCCGTGTCTCTTTGTTATTTCGGCGTACGCCTTTTGAGTGAACAACGATTGTTGTCGCGTTGGACAGATCTATCCAGCGGGTGGTTTTCGTGCAAACAACATGATGCAATCTCCCATGTTCAGCATGTCGATGATTTGATCAATAACGAATATAAGGGCTCGACCTGGAATGTTGGTGGTCAATCCTAAGACCCCGGCGAATGTGCCGACTGAGGTGCTGTAAATCCCGCTTGGAACTAATCCAGCATCGTCTGCCATCGCGGCCAAAGTTTTCTTGGTGAAATGTGTGAGATGAATCGGCGTGTCCCAGGCGGGCCATCGATCGCCACTGACTCGTGCGACCAAACTCGTGGCGTTCGGTACTTGGATAATGGCCCAGCCTCCTGGTGCGAGAAGTTCATGCACGCGTCGGAGCATGACGTCAGGTTGGGTGCTGTGCTCTAAGACGCTCCACAGGCGCACCACGTCGAATGAGCCAGGATCGAGATCGGCGTTATGAATCTCTCCCACGAGGACCCTAAGCCCCAGAGATCTAGCGTTTCGTGCAGCTAACGAGGAGACATCGAGTCCTACGACATCCCAACCTGCCTTCTGGGCATCAAGCAGAAAGGCGCCGTCACCACTGCC
>CAZFVB010000042.1:0-7344 GCA_964522375.1 uncultured Chloroflexota bacterium | reverse complement strand
AGTACTAGTCCTATGAAACGATCAATTAACGATGTGTGAATCCCGGGTCGAGCATATGAAGCTCGGACGGCCTTCTCGCGAAGAAGACGGCGGGAATCTGCATACCAGCTTTTTTGGTCTCTAGTCCCCCGTATGGCCTCGGAGGTTGAGTAGTACGACTCATGCTCATAAATGTCATGGAGTTCTTGGTTTGTAGGTGTAGGTTCGGTCAGAAGGAGTCCGCATCCGGAGCATCGAACAATGTCGTAGGTCTTGTTTTCGAGATAAGGCGATTTGGGAGAACGACCCGTAGGGAGTCGTTTCTGGCTTCCGCAGTGGGGACAGGTCGGAGAGACGCCGTCTGTTTGCTCCATCAGCTGTTTATCGGCGTGCCGAGGCATTGGGCGGAGACGTAGAAGGTTGGGAAAACGTTGCAGCTCGTGTCATTACTCGTCCGGCGCCGGCGTTTTTTTCCTGACGACAAAATCACCAATTGCAAGCGCGTCGAGGCCGGTACTAAAGAAGGTTCGGAGCGCGTCACGTGGGCTCATCACGATCGGTTCTCCCCGATCATTAAACGAGGTGTTCATAACGGCAGGGATTCCAGTTAAATCCCGGAATTTTTCGATCATGCCGTAGAACCGACTATTGGTATCTCGAGTTACGGTTTGTGAGCGCACGGTGTGATCAATGTGGGTAGCTGCGGCTAGCCGTTCGCGCCATTCCTTGCGAACCGTGAACGTCAGCAACATAAAGGGTGACGGATAGGAATTTTCAACCAGGTCGTCGGCACTCTCAGCTAGCATCGATGGGGCAAATGGGCGCCAACCCTCGCGATGCTTAACCTCAGCGTTCACGCGGTCCTTCATTTCGGCCATTCCAGGGTTGGCCAAGATGCTCCGTCCGCCTAAGGCGCGAGGGCCTATTTCCATACGGCCCTGAAACCATCCCAGGATCAAGCCCTTGGATAGCAGGTCTGCGGTGGCTTGCTCAATGTCACGGGGTTTTTCATATGGAACCTTCGTTTCATCAAGCGTTGCTTGAATTTCGGCTGCCGAGTATTCGGGACCCCAGTACGCGTGGTCCATGACAAATCCACCCGGCTCACCAAGCTGCGCGGCGACTTCGAGAGCTGCTCCAATGGCCGTGCCTGCGTCGTGAGCAGCTGGCTGAATATATATGTCGTCAACAAAATCCTGCTGAAGGATTTTGGCGTTCATATCGCAATTGAGAACGACGCCTCCAGCCAGTGCGAGGCGTCGAGAACCTGTTCGGTTATGGATTCCTTGAGCGAGGGCGATCCCGGCTTCTTCGAGTCGGTGTTGCACGCTGGCGGCGAAGTCCTTGTGTTCTTGCGTGATCTCATCGCCTGGGTGGCGTTGAAACGGAAAATCTTTCCAAAACCCGTTCCTGATGTAGCTGCGAGGCATCGTGTAGGTGCCGTCGTGGACGCGTAGGGCTTCCAACGGGAACTTTGGGGTTCCATAGGCGGCGAGTCCCATGGTCTTGCCTTCATCGATATGACGGGAGAATCCGAGAAGTGAGGTTGTGTTGCTATAGAGCCCACCAAGCGATTGATCAGCAGCTTTGGTATCGAGGACGGTCAGTTCGCCGTGCTTAGCGAATCCTGTTTGGGTCGAGTCCCGCTCACCGTTACCGTCAGTGACCAAAACGCCAGTTTCGTCAAAACCGGAGGCCCTATAGGCACTGGCCGCATGCGCGATATGGTGGGGTACATAGATCCACTTCTTGCTGGCGAGCGCTGGCATTGCTTCAAAGAGTCGCTGCCGGAGCTTGTATTGCTGAATCATGTATTCGGCTACCGAGGGAGCGGTTAGGAGAAAGTCGTGGCCGGCGAGACTTCGTGCAGTACCCAGACCCCGGAGCAAGGCGTACCGCATCGGTGATGCAAATCCAACAGCTATACAGTCAACATCGGCCGGGTCGACCCCGGCGCTTTGCAAGCAAAATTCAGCAGCCTCGACAGGGGGGATTCTGGGGGCCTGCTTGATCCGATTAAACCGCTCTTGTTCAGCAGCGGCGACCAGGCGTCCATCCTGCACGAGGGCGGCGGCGGTGTTCCATGAAATGGTGGCGGTAAGTCCGAGAATGATCACGTCGGTATGGCCACTCCACTACCTACTGTCTCGCTACACATCAACGTGTTCTCCACTACGTGTGTTCTCGAGCAATCGACTCCGACGAATCCATATGTGGGACTCTCCGGTGGTGTGATGACTGGTCGGGTACTCGAGGTTTGAGTCTGAGGTTTGCGATAGATACATCAATTCGGAACCGATATTACGCTACCGAATGCAAGGATTTTGGAAGGACTGATGCATTATTGGGAAAAAGCGATGCGAGAATTGTCGATGACAGACGGTGCTGGACAATCGATTGGTTTGAACAATGCCTAAAGTTCCGTTTTTTCGTGCAAGCATTGACGAAGATGATATTGATCGAGTGGCCGCCGTACTGCGGACAGATTTTCTTACGACGGGTCCGGTTGCGGCTGAATTAGAGGCCGACCTGGTGTCATACACGGATACGCAGGCTGCTGTTGCTGTGACTAGTTGTACGGCTGCGCTTCATCTGTGCCTGGTCGCGTTGGATATCAAGCCAGGCGACGAAATCATCACAACGCCGATGACGTTTGTGGCGACGGCCAACGCGATTGTTCATGCCGGAGCAAAACCCGTGTTTGTCGATGTCGAACCCGAGACTGGAAATATTGATGTTTCTAAGGTCGAAGCGGCGATTACGGATAGGACCCGGGTTGTCATGCCGGTCCATCTGTATGGTCAGATGGTCGATATGGTGGGCTTGAGTGAAGTTGCGGAGGCTCGGGGAATTGAAATCATCGAAGATGCAGCTCATGCCCTTGAGGCGCGGAGAGATCCGGCGTCGCTTGGTTCACATTCGCGGGCTGCTTGCTTAAGTTTTTATGCCACCAAGAACATCACGTCTGGTGAGGGAGGTGCGATCGTGACTCGTGATCCGGAGTTTGCTGATCGACTTCGCAAGCTGCGCTTACATGGGATGACGGCTGGTGCAGCAGATCGATACACCGGGACATATCGTCACTACGATGTGGTTGAGGCTGGGTGGAAGTGCAATATGAGTGACGTGCAGGCGGCGATTCTTATTGGTCAGCTACGGCGCATAGACGAGTTGCTCGACCTGCGGACCAAAGCTTTTAATCGCTACAGGGATGCGCTAGGAGACTATGACGACCTTAGGCTTCCGGAGCGGTTGGCAGATTCTCGACATGCTGCCCAGCTGTTCACCATACAGGTTCGGTCTGACATCCGTGACGCGATGCTCCATGCGCTTCAGCAACGTGGGATCGGTGTCGCTGTGAATTTTCGTGCCGTACACCTCTTTGAGGCGTATCGCGAACAGTTCCAGTACGGAGAGGGACAATTTCCTGAGGCAGAGCGAATTGGGGCTTCGACAATCTCGCTTCCTCTGTTTCCCAGCATCACGCCAGATGAACAGGAGGCGGTGGTCGATGCTGTCGATGACGCGCTAAAGAATCTCATTTAAGAGGCGGTTTAGTGATATGACGGAAGAGCACGAGAGTCGGCAATTCAGGTTCGTCGATGCCCATGTCCATTTCTTCGATTTGAAGCATCCTCAGCTGCAATACGACCATTGGAAGCCAGATCAGGAGCATCCAGTTCTTGGGGCGCAAACTCGAAAATTAGCTGAGCGTAACTATCTCGCCGAGGATTTTATTTCCGAGGCGACTCCTAGTGGAATGGTAAAGGCCATCCACGTACAAGCGGCGATTGGGTCGAAAGACCCTGTCGTCGAATCCCAGTGGTTGCAAGAAGCCTTTGATCGAACGGGTGCGCCGCAGGCGATCGTCGGATATGTCGATTTACGAGCTGCTGATGCAGGCCGTGAGATCGAGCGCCATCTGGAATATGAGAATTTCAAAGGTATTCGTGATTTCTCCTCTGGCGATTATTTAGTGGATCAGGATTTCCGACGAGGGTTCCAGATGCTTGGGCAGTACGGGCTGGTTTCGAGCGTTGCCGTGGGGTATGAGGACATGGGGAAGCTTGCAGATCTTGCGCGAACATATCCTGACATCACCATTGTGATGGATCATGCGGGATTGCCGCAGGAGCGGACACCGGAGTATTTCGAAAAGTGGCGAGCGGGAATTAGCGTGATCGCTGAGGTCGAGAACATCATCTGCAAGATTTCCGGCCTCGGCATGTTTGATAACCAGTGGACGGTCGAATCAATACGGCCGTATGTAGAAACCTGCATAGAAAAGTTTGGCTGCAACAGATCGCTGTTTGCCACCAACTGGCCGATTGACAGTCTATGGAGCGGTTATAGCGACGTTGTGAATGCGTATCGGAAGATCACGTCCAGCTTCACGACGGGAGAAAAGGACGCGTTGTTTGCAGGTAATGCGGAACGGATCTACAACATTTAGTTGTTGGCCTCACGTGCCTCGAATGATCTGGCCTATAACAAACCGGCTAAATTCGATGCCAGTTCGAATCGATGGAGCCTTGGTCTCGCCGCCGATCCTATTACCTTCTTGGGTCGGGATCTCACCGATCCGAAGGCCGAGTCGGAGCGCGCGCTGGGTCATCTCATATTCCACTGTGAATCGATCCGATTGAATCCCCATCGAGTTGAATGCGTCGCGTGTGAATCCTCGGAACCCGTTGATCGCGTCACTTATGCGAACCCCAGCAGGTGCCCAAAGCATGTTGGCGAGCTGGGTAAAGGCTTGATTGGCCAGCTTGCGTAGCGGCAACGCGTCGTCATCTTCCTCGTTGCGTGAATCGGGAAGAAATCTCGAGGCCACGCTGACGTCATAGCCTTCGTCGAGGAGGTCAAATAATCGATCGATATCTTGAGGATCTTCGTTCCCATCGGGGCTGAAGATGACAATTCGTTCGCCCGAAGTCTGTGCAACGCCTTCTCGAATGGCAGCGCCACGTCCTGGCCGTTTCTGTCGATAAACAGCGACTCCGAGGTCCTCGAGCAGTTCAACGGTGCCATCCGTTGATCCTCCATCGACTGCCAAGATTTCGTCGGCTGTGAGGTTGGTGATGATGTCGCGGTGTGCCGTAACCCCTGTTATCTCGTTGAGGGTGAGGAGGATGATGGTGCGCTGTATCACTCGATAGTTCTCCGATACCAGTCGAAAGTTCGTTCAAGCCCGTCAGGTAGTGAGACTTGGGCGGAGAATCCGATAGCGTCTGCGCGATCGAGGTGCCCGGCGCGGCGAGGTTGGCCGCGTGGCTTCGTGGTATCGAATTCTAGGCGTAGCTTGGGGTTGACGGTGTTGATGACGTGTTGGGCAAGTTCTCCGATTGTGACTTCTTCATGGGTTCCGATGTTGATAGGGTCGCTGTTCGGTGCATGCTCGGCTGCGGTAAGGATTCCGTCGACAAAGTCCGTTACGTACAGGAATGATCGGGTCTGAGTTCCATCGCCCCATATTTCCAGGACATCCTCGGCGGCGTCGGCTCGCTTGATCAGGGCTGGAATTACATGGCTGGTCTCTTCCGAGAAATTGTCTCGTGGCCCATAGCCGTTATACGGTCGGACGATCGCTACGCTTGATCCAAATTCCTCATGAATCGCGCGTGCGTGAACTTCGAGAAGACGCTTGGCCCAGCCGTAGCCAAAGTTGGTTGGTTCAGGATCGTCGTCAAAACCTTCGGATTCTGGTGTTGGGACAGAGCAGTGGCGCGGATAAACGCATGCCGAACTGACACAGACAATGCGCTCCACACCAGCTTGAGCGGCCGTGGTCATGGTTGGGACGCCAAGCTCGAGGTTACGTTGGATCATGGAGGCTGGATGATCAACGTTGTAGCCGATGCCTGCCACGAACGCTGCAAGGTGAACTAGCATGTCTTGGTCTGCGACGGCCCGGTCAATTGCTACGACATCCGTGAGATCGCCAACCTGAAAATCGACATCCTGCTCCACGCCGTGTAAATGTTTTTCGAACGAATCCCTATTCCTGCCGATCACGCGAACATGAGCGCCATGTTCGAGCAGTCGTTCGACACAGTGGGAGCCGATGAATCCGGTCCCACCGGTGACAAGTACTCGTTTCCCGTTCCAGTTCGACATGCTCGGTTACCTATCTTTAGTTAGCTGGATCTATGTCGACCGCGTCGACCAAAAGCGTGGGCTATCAGGGCGATGATGAGAGGAATGACGCTTCCGAGTGCTCGCAGTGTCAACGACCGATCAGAAATCTCCTGCTCAACGACTGGGATTTCTGCAACACGCCACCTGTGGCGCATTGCAGAAATCGATAGCTCGTAGGTGGCCGCGAGGCCACGCTGCGAAATAGGAGCTGTCCGCAACTTTGATATTGAGACACCCCGGAATGTTGACAAGGTATCGGTGATGTTTCCAGCAAACACCAGATTGGCGAGAAGGCTGAAGAGGCGGTTTCCGGTGCGTCGTGACGCGGAGGCAATGGCCATGTCATTTCCTCGTTCAAGTCTCATGATCAGAGGGCCGATGAGGGAAGGATCATCCCGTCCGTCTAATCCAAAGGCTATGACGTGCTCAAACTGATCAAATCTGTCTGAATCCTGAACAAATGACCATGGATCTGACACTCGTTCATCAACGCGGCTGAACGGATGATCCCCAAACGCTGAGGCGACGTCTGTGTGTGTTGCATTGGTGGCCACAATCACCTCGCTGAATTTGTCGAGCGGTAGTTGTTCCACAAGGTCACGCGCATGGGAAGCGATTGATCGGGACGTAATCAGTAATGCGATCGACGTCTTCTGGGCGGTTGGGGAAGGTTGGAAATACGTGTGAAGCACTTCGACAATGTAATCGAGGTCAGCTGACGGCAGATCTTGATGGCACCCGATATAAAAGCCATGATCATTGATGCGTTTGGCGATGGGGAAATCATCTTCGCGGATGTCCAGCATTCGACGATATACGGGTTGGTTTGTGAGTGGCAGCATGTCACGGGTCTCGATGCCATGTTGTTCAAGGTGCATCACCAGTTCGTTCTTGGCGGCCTCTCTAACGACAAGTGGAAACATCATGAAGGAGTGGTCGCATTCAGGTCGTACTGACGGCAGCTGCAGATGATCCGAAATTGGCTCTAGTGCTTGCATCAAGAATCGGCCGTTGGCCCGTCGCGCCGTCAGCATTTCGTCACGGGTCTTTAATTGGGCAACGCCCAGCGCGGCTTCCATTTCGGTGATTCGGAAACTGTGGCCTGGGCTGATGAATTTGAATCGTCGTTCGACAACCGAGCGCAAGCGGTCTTCACCAAGGTTGTCGTCATCATCAATGCTGAGGTATATCGAGTCGCGTCCGTGATTTACCAGTGATCGAAGCTTA
>CAZFVB010000041.1:0-14358 GCA_964522375.1 uncultured Chloroflexota bacterium | reverse complement strand
CGGGACGGTGCTGCACGTGCTCACGAGATCGCCTCCACGCCCGGCCTCTTTTTTGGGGAATGGGGACCCGGTGATATGAGCCTTTCACACGGTCACATTGGCGGGCACGATCCCCCATATCGGGCTGATGTCGACCACGCGAGACAGGCAGTCCAGAAGGCCTGCAGTGAATCCAACCTGGCATTTCTCTGTAGCTGGAATGACCCGGCGATGACCGTCGAAGCCCGTGCTCAACATCTTCTACACACGGTGGGAGCCACCATCATTAGTGGTGAAGAAGCGTTAGCCCAGGCGGGGCGAAACATCACGGGTCGACAGATGCCTGTCTGATTTTCCAGCACTCGTCGCGGCCGGGCCGCATACACTGAATACACCCTGTAACCAACACGTTGTCAGAGAAAGACCAAAACATGCGAGTGGGATTCATCGGTCTCGGAGCCATGGGACTGCCTATGGCCCGTAACCTCAGATCCGCCGGATTCGATGTGGTTGTTCATAATCGAAGTCGAGGGAAGGTCGACGACTTTGTCGCTGAAGGCGGTACTGCCGCCGCCACCGCCGCCGACCTTGCTGCGTCCGTCGATGTGGTTTGCGCCTGCCTACCAATTCCGTCCGTCTGCGAGGAGGTCTTTCTCGGGCCAGACGGCGTGCACGATGGCACCCCTGGTGAGCAGCTCTGGATTGACTTCAGTACCAACGGCCCGGACACATCCCAACGCATCAGCGATGCTGCGAACAAAAAACACTGCACCTATCTTGACGCACCGATTAGTGGAGGTGTTTGGGGTGCTGAAGCCGGAACCCTAGCAATCATGGTTGGCGGAGATGCTGATGCTTTTGCCCAAGGCGCGCCGGTCTTTGACGCAGTAGGAGCCAACATCAAGCACTTCGGGCCATCCGGTAGCGGAAGTGTTGTCAAGCTCGTCAACAACCTCATCGGCGCAGCAACAAACGCCGTGATCGCCGAAGGCTATGTCGCGGCGGTTAAATATGGAATCGATCCAGCCGCCATGTTTGAGACGCTGCAGAGTGCAACAGCAGCCAGTCCAGGCCATGAACGCATGATTGGCGAAGGCGTCTTGCAGCGAGATTTCGAACCGAAGTTCGCCCTAGACCTGCATGCCAAAGATCAACAGCTCGCTGCAGACCTAGGCAAGCTCGTTGGTGTTCGAATGCTGGTCACGAGTACGGTTAACGAGATCTACAAGGAAGCTCAGGCAAAGGGGTATGGCGGAAACAACACCACCGCCGTCATCCGTCCCCTTGAAGATCTCCACGAGGTCACGGTGGAATCATCCCCATAGCCAGTAGGAATACGTCGTCTAAACCAATTGTGCGAGGAATAATGTGATGGCTGACCACCTCAATGTTCTAGGCGTCTCGGGCAGTCTTCGTCGGGGCTCGTTCAACACTGGACTCATCCGAGCAGCAGTCGAACTCCAGCCCGACGGACTTCGCTGCACGCGGTTTGACCTCGACGACATTCCACTTTTCAACAGCGACCTTGAAGATGACGGCCCCCCTGCTCCCGTCGCGTCATTTTATTCAGCGCTTACATCGGCGGACGCCCTTTTGCTTGCGGTACCCGAATACAACTATTCGATAACCGGGGTCTTAAAAAATGCGATCGACTGGGCCTCGCGTGGGAACCCTTCGCCACTGGATGGCAAGCCCCTGGCAATTTTGGGTGCTGGCGGACGGCATGGAACCGTTCGAGCCCAGTCACATATGAGGCAGATTGCACTGCATAACAGTATGCGCGTCATGATCGACCCAGAACTATGTATTGCTCGCCCACGAAAGCGCTTTGACGATCAGGGCAACCTGACTGACGAACAAACTCGCACCAGGTTACGAGAATTCCTTGTAGCCTTCGAGGCTTGGATCACACACAGCCAGAACGATCCGACCCTTCGTTACATGTAAGCCAACCACCAGCCATCCAGACCGACCTGAAATGCTCGGTCTGTGGATCACCCACGAGCACGCGTGTGACATCACACAGGCCAATCGGCAACCCCTTCGTGATGCATCGGATCAGGAACCGTACACTTGCACTCCCATAACCAGTTCTTCCCGCTATTGATAGGATCCGTACATGCCGCCTGCCACACCAATTACAGTCGCACACGGAGACGGTATCGGGCCCGAAATCATGGCCGCCGTACTCGAAATACTCAGCGCTGCAGGAGCTGAGCTTGACATCGAAACGATTGAGATCGGTGAACAGGTCTACCTGCGCGGCACACCTTCAGGAATCGATGACAGCGCATGGGAATCCATCCGGCGAACACGAGTGTTCCTTAAGGCACCAATTACCACCCCACAAGGCGGGGGCTTCAAGAGCCTAAACGTCACGACCCGTGTTGCCCTGGGGCTTTACGCCAACGTCCGCCCGGCTATCTCGTACCACCCGTTCGTCCAGTCCAAACACCCGGATATGAATCTGGTCGTGATTCGAGAGAACGAAGAAGACCTGTACGCCGGTATTGAGCATCGGCAAACCGCCGATGTCATGCAGTCGCTCAAACTTATTACCCGCCCTGGCAGTGAGCGGATCATCCGGTTCGCTTTTGACTATGCGCAACGAAACGGCAGATCGAAAGTCACCGCATTCGCTAAAGACAACATCATGAAGCTGTCCGATGGTCTGTTCCATGACGTGTTTGACGAAGTTGCCGCGGACTATCCAGCCATAGAAGCGGAATACTGGATTGTGGACATTGGGGCCGCCAAGCTGGCCGACACCCCGGAGGCCTTCGATGTCGTCGTTTTGCCCAATCTCTACGGCGACATTCTGTCTGATGTTGCAGCTCAGATCGCCGGATCTGTAGGCATGGCAGGAGCTGCAAATATTGGCGAAGGAGCAGCTATGTTCGAAGCTATCCACGGGTCTGCTCCCCGACGCGCCGGTCAAAACCTGGCAAATCCCTCCGGACTTCTGAATGCTGCTGTTCTCATGCTCGTCCACATTGGGCAACCGAGTATCGCCTCAACAGTTCAGAACGCCTGGATGCGGACCCTTGAGGATGGGATTCACACATACGACGTTTACGACGAAGAACGCAGCAATGAAAAAGTTGGCACCCGCGAGTTTGGGGCAGCCGTTACAAGCCGGCTTGGCCAACAACCCACAACCCTAACGCCAGCGAACTTTGGGGCAGGAGACGCCGAAAGCACACCCACAGCATCGGTTTCATCCCGCGCAACCCCTATTAAGCAAACCGTCGGCGTTGACGTTTTCTTTGACTGGAGTGGCGGAACCCCCTCCGATCTAGCAAATCTCCTCAAGCCCACCAACGGTGATGGACTGATGCTGCAGATGCTAAGCAACCGTGGCGCCCAAGTATGGCCAGAAGCCATAGCGGATGGTCTGCTTGTTGACCACTGGCGCGCCAGATTTACTGGACATGAGGTATCGGCCGTAAGTCACGCCCAGATCGCAGCACTGCTTACCCGTATCGCTGAAACAGGACTTGATTTCATAAAAACCGAAAACCTGTGCACCTTTGATGGCCAGCCGGGTTACTCACTCGCCTTAGGAGAATAAAGAACTATGAGTACATCGTCCGACGCCCCGCTGGTCGGTATCGTGATGGGTAGCGCAACAGATTGGGATGTCATGCAGCGAGCTACAAAGACGCTGGCTGAGTTCGATGTTGCTTACGAAGCCCGGGTGCTGTCGGCGCATCGCACACCCGATGAAACCGCCGAGTGGGCAAAGTCGGCCGAAGAACGAGGACTCCGCGTGTTAATTGCCGCAGCGGGTGGAGCGGCCCATCTAGCAGGAGTGGTAGCCGCCCATACCGTATTGCCCGTTCTTGGCGTCCCAATGCAAGCGTGGTCACTCGACGGTCTGGACTCTCTGCTTGCCATGGCTCAAATGCCCCGCGGAATCCCGGTCGCGACGTTGGCAATCGGAAGTGCAGGGGCTACAAATGCCGCTCTGCTAGCTATCGAGATCCTCGCCCTAAGCAACCCTGAGTTACGTGAAAAACTAAGCGAATTTCGTGCAGCTCAAGCCCATGACATCTTGAACACCACTCTGGAATAGTCCACCTGAACACATCAAGTACTCGGGAATTACTTCGTACAGGTGTCTCCGAACACCCGGACCTTGCCATAAGTACCGGTACTCCAAGGATAGTCTCTGGCTTGAAAGGATGGTGATCCCCCATGACGACATCACATAAGCTTTTCCAGAAACACTGGGACAGCGTACAAAGTGGTGATATGGACGCTATTGTGTGCGACTACGCCGAAGATGCTCTGCTGATCCGACCAGACCGGACGCTTTCAGGACACGAAGGTTGCCGAACATTCTTTCATGACCTATTCCAAGAACTTGAAGGATTTTCGGCTCAACAGCACTCGGTAACCGTTGGTGAAGCAACCGTACTTCTCGAATGGCGAGCTAGCCACGCTGACGGACGGAAAGCAATCGGCGTCGATACATTCATCATCGAAAACGGCAAGATTCAGATCCAAACCCTCGCGTTTGAGATTCAGTAGCTATGCGAAAGCGTGCGGGAGTAGTGGGGATCTGGACCTGCAATATCCACCTCCTCAACAACACCAAAGAACACATGACTCGACCCGTCCACGTGAGCTTCTGTAGCTGGGGCGTTACACTCGCGCCCCGATGCCAAGGGTGGAGGCAGAGATGACCATAGGTTCCGGATCGCATGTCTACGAAGTTGTTGATGGTTGGGGAAATCTTCCCGATGGGTTGAGCTTTGGCACCACCCATGGGGTAGTTGAGGACTCCCACGGTCGTATCTACATCCACCACACCAATAGTCCCTCGGTCTTTGTCTTCGATGCCGATGGAAACTTTATAGACGCCTGGGGCGAGACCTATGCCGAACACGCCCACGGCCTGCATCTCGCACGGGAATCTGATGGTGAGTTCCTCTACCTCTCTGCTACCCGCCACCATTTCGTCGCCAAGACGACACTCACCGGCGATGAGGTGTTCAGGATCGGAACACCCGATCTCCCTGCCATCTACGACGAGACTCGACTGTTTGTCCCAACCGAAACCACGGTAGCTCCGAACGGTGACATATACATCACAGATGGATACGGAGAGCATTGGGTTCACCAATATCGACCAGACGCCTCTTACATTCGGTCATTTGGAGGACCGGGATCCGAACCGGGACAAATAAACAACCCTCATGGAATCGAGATCGACCTTCGTCACGATGAACCCCGTCTAACCGTGGCTGACCGACGTAACTCACGACTTCAATACTTCTCGCTGGATGGCGATCACATTGGATTTCTTGACCACGATCTTCGATTGCCATGCACAGCCAAGTACCACGACGGTGAAACCTATGTTCCGGACTTGCACTCCCGACTAACGATCTTCGATTCCAATGACGATCTGATTACCCATCTAGGTGACTGGCCTCGCTGTTGGGAACGAGACGACTGGCCTAATCTCCCAAGATCTGAATGGACTAGCGGGAAATATTCGTCGCCTCACGATATGCATGTAGATGGAAGCGGCAACATCTATCTTGTTGAATGGCTACCGGAGATCGGTGGCAAGGTCACCAAACTGCTTCGCCAGTAACTCAAACAACAGGCCTTGGGGATCTGCCAATGACAGTGGATGACGCTACCCGAACACGAGTTCGGTCGGAATTGCCCGAGATCTGTGAAATTCAGGATCAGGAACTCGCGGACAAAGTCGTTGAAGCTTGGGCACATGCGCTGGCACAAAGTTCCTTCGAAACCATTGCGGACATTCCAGCCTCCGGGAACCCCGACACGCCTCCTCTCAAGACCGGAACGCAGACAGATCACATCCGCGGTGTGACACGTCTCGCAATAGCAATCACGGATGAACTTGGTCAACAATTCCAGCAACTGGCTGTGGATCGAGATCTCGTGATTGCCGCGGCGCTATGCCATGACGTTGGCAAGCCATGGGAATTCGATCCAAAGAATCAGACCCGTTGGTCCAAAAACCGGATCCGCACTGGCTGGCCTTCAATCCGACATCCTGGATACGGGGTGCATATCTGTTTGACGGTAGGACTTCCGGAGGAAGTTGCTCATGTCGCAGGTGGACATTCGGGAGAAGGCGAACTCGTACAACGCAGCCTGACTAATGTGATTGTGCACCAAGCCGACTACGCCTTCTGGGGTGTTCTTAGAGCCGGCGACCTGCTGAAAGACGGAGCCTAACTGCTCCGGCCTCTTAAGGTGGTGGCAACGCGCGCAGAGTCAGACGTGCACCGGTCTCGCGCTCAACAATCCCTGCCAGGACATACGCATCGGCCCCAGACAGGTCAAAGGTGAAGCGTCCAGCTACATCGGACCACGGATCGCGTCGTTCAGTGTCAAACACGCCTATGCGCACTTCCTTCCCCTTGATTCGAACCTCTTCATTCGACATAGAACGTGTGTACTCGATCGTCCCGTTGACCTGTATTTCATTCTCGTCGGTCGTGGATGAATCCAGACGAAGCACATAACCGTCAAACTGAATCCGAAGCGTAGTCGTCCCTTCCTTCTCAGTCCGACGAAGGGTCGCGGTGCCACCCGTCCCATCGATCACGCGCGTACCATCAAACCCCATAATCTTTGGACGCAACTCGTGCTCAATCACCCGGGTTACAAATGCCCTCATCAACCGGGCCACACGTTCTTCCTGTGTATAAGTAGGGACTGACGGCGCATTCTCCGGACCAATATCCTCAACATCAATCGCAAAAACCACGACCCCGGCTGCAATGACTGCCGAAGCCAAACCAATGAGCAAGTGGGCCCGTCTCACACACCGTCTCCAAATAAGTCTTGCGTCAGCAGCACTTGGACGCGTTCAGCAATGTCGTCCCGAATTCGTCGCACCTTCTCAATTGAGTGGCCAGATGGGTCATCGACTTTCCAGTCCATATATGTTGTTCCAGAAACGAGAGGACATGCATCACCACAACCCATCGTGATGCACAGATCGGCGGCAACGACATCGTCGTCAGTAAGCCGCGCTGGAAACCTTTCACTGATGTCGATGCCAATCTCCTGCATCGCCGCCACAACAACAGGATTCACATATTCTTTAGGTTGAGTCCCAGCCGACATCACCCGAACCCGATCCCCCGCGGCCGCTCGAAGAAATCCTGCAGCCATCTGGCTCCGACCTGCGTTGTGCACACAAACAAAGATGATCGCAAGACGATCGTCATTGAACATGTCTTCACTCTCAGAATCCCCGGCGTCCCATGGGCTAATTCACCAGAAGCTGCATAAACACCATCATAGGTACTCAACGGTCATGCTTGGGAAATAGCGGACGCCGTTTATCCAACGCTCAAATGAAGAGGGATACACCGCCCGGCTAATAATGAACGATGACCGGTGTACCAATCTTGCAAAAACTCCATGCCCACTGAGAATCATGCAGCCGAAGATTCACGCAGCCGGCGCTACGAGTACGACCGAAGTCGTTATGCCAGTACGCGTAATGAAAACCGATCCATTCTTCCGTAAAGTACTGAATATGCTGAACATCGCTCCAGTTGTATCCAGCCACGGTACTACCATTTGAAATAAGTCGCGCACGAGGGATCTGACCAAATATTCGGAACCGCCCCGGCGGGGTGAAATCCGGGTAGAGCCCGGTAGATGTACCAGCGACGTGCACCGGCTCACCATCGGAGAAAAACGTCACTACCTGCCGCGTAAGATCCACCTGAACATGCCGGGCACCCGACGCCTCCTGATCAAAACGTAACGCGGCTAAATCAACGACCGGAGCATATCGCGCCTGATTCACTGCACCCGTGGGCAACCGCATACGCTCGGATTCAAGAACCCCTATCGGAAGCTCCGTAACTTCGCCAGCACGGGCCATCAACACCGCGCGTTCAAAAACCTGCCACAGAAAACCCGCGCTAACGACGGGTGAAGCCAGCGGATAACCGAATCGATACACACCACCATCTTCACGGAAATACGCCCACAAGTCTTCGTGAACCCCATAGCCCGTCTCGTCAAAAACATGGGCTGCATCAAATGCCCCATTTTGCTTCGATCCAGAACGGGTACGTAACCTGTCAACATCCCGATCTGGCCTCGAGGCCACGTACGGTCGCCCCAAATCAAGCGGTACCACGCCAAGTGGATCACGTGTAGTCGACGAAACAGCCAGAGCACCTCGCTCAAAATACTGCACGTACCGACCATCCAATTTAAGTAGCTCTGTAACCGGCCATCCCAGGCCATTCTCAGCGCCGTATTGAAGCCACCAGGCCAACACGGAACCTCCAATGTGATGCCCGGTAGCAGGAATATAAATAGCTGGTGCAGGGACAAGCCGTGAGGCATGAACGTCACCCAACGACCCTAGGCGAGACCCCGTAGCAAGACCAATAGCCGCACCCAGTCGCCACATAAAGCCTCGACGATTCAATGTCGATAATCGAACCATCGATCCTCCATGATCACGTTCGCCATAAATCCGGCCCTATGTCAGAGGCCAAGTCCACTATAGTTCCCTATGCCTACCACCGCAGCTTTCGCTATCGACAACAACTCACTTGGGAAGTTCCCATCAGCAATGACGATCTCGTCCCCGTGGCCCATAGCAGCCAACACTTGGAAGCAGGTCAGATCCCATCAGGGGATCGATTCCCTTAAGCATCTCCGTCTCCTATACGGTGGCGTCTCATCCGAGGCATAGTGTCGCAATGAACACGCCCTAGGTAACAATCGTGCACGTCCGGTGGGAGGCGTAAATGTTCCACGCGCCCCACGACAGAACCAACAATGGAATACCCCTCGAATTACGCAGATCTTGCCGCGCGGATCGAGTTAGCCGCCCTATCCCCATCCTCGTCATTGGCGAATGTGGCCCTAACACGGATCCCCGTAACCCAGCTCGGATTCAACTTGCTGCAGCTTGATATCACACCAGCCCAACCATCAATTGCACGGATTGGCTTGTTCGCGGGCACTCATGGAGACGAGCCCGCTGGCGTAGCAGCCCTTCTGGAATTCATAGAACAACGCTTGTGGCACTCTTATCCAAGACTGGCATTCCGTGTCTTCCCCTGTCTAAACCCAACCGGATTTGATCTCAGAACGCGAGAAAATGCCGCCGGCATCGACATGAATCGCCAATTCTCACGGGACGATACACCCGAAGTTCGAGCAGTTCGAGCATCCATCAAAGACGTCATGTTTGACGTCACCATCGACGCGCATGAGGACCCCGAAGAACTTGGGTACTACATGTATGCACACTTCGAAAACCACGCTTGGATGGCTTCGATCGTAGACGCCGTATCAGCGTTCGGACCCATTAACGTTAAACCTATTGTGGACGACCAGTCAGTCGTAAATGGAGTAATAACCTTCGCCAATGACAAGGACGAAGACGCGAAACTGCGTGAATTCATGCAGCACGATGAGTGGCCACTCCCGCTGTTTCTCTATTCAGTCGGTTCCCGATTCAGCATGACGACGGAAACACCCGGACAGATCAATCTAGACATCCGAGTGAAAATGCAACATGCCGCCCGTGATCGACTGCTGCAGTTACTCACAACCGCGCGTGCCGACCTATGATGATTGCCACTCCGTCACACCTCCTCGACCCGTCAAGTCGTACCAGCCGAAGCGCATGCGACTCACTTGCGCCAACCGATATCCCGCACAACCGCAATGGTCGAATGCCGACCTTCGTTATGTCTACCTATGTCATATTCAATCTCTAGCCATACACCGTGTGCTACCTCTGCTGAATCGCCGCGGGTAAAAGCATCAATTCAGGCACGTATGCACGGGAAGGAAGCGACGTCACAAAAATAACCGTGTCGGCCACATCAACTGGTTGCAAGGCCTGTGCCACGATTTCTTGTGGAGTCGGCGACGGCCGGCGTCCTAGCATCGGTGTCTCGGTCAAACCTGGAAACAAGACAGTTGCCCGAATCCCATGCTCAGCTTCTTCATGCATAAGTCCGTGCACAAACCCCGCTTCCGCATGTTTGGTGGACTGATACGCAACTCCAGAAACATCGGGGATCTGCACCGCGGCAGACGAGATCACGACAAGCCGTGCGCCACATTCACGAAGCGTGGGTAACGCAGCCTGAGTAACGTCATACAGTCCCCACAGGTTTGTCCGCTGCATCACTTCCCAATCCGAGGCGCTAAGAACTTCCAGCGCACGCTTCGGAATGTTCCAGCCTGTGGCATATACCAGAATGTCGATTCCTCCGAACACGTCAACGATCTTCGATACGGAGTCCCGAGCAGCCTTTGAGTCTTGGACATCCACAGCGATAGGAACAGCTCGACGACCCATCGTTTTAATTTCGGCAGCAACCGCCGTCAGGGCATCAAAATCACGAGCGAGTACGGCCACGTCAGCACCAGCGCGTGCGAGTGCCAAGGCTGTTTCACGTCCCATTCCACTGCTAGCCCCGTACACGACAGTACGTTGCCCTCGATGTGTATGGCTCATACAACCAGTCCAATCGTTACCGAATGAATGACGACAGTCGACGCCAGAAGTGAGAGTCGCACATTGCTGACCCAACGATCTGGATCAGCGCACGCGTCCCAGGCTATACGGATGCCGACAATGGCCAAGAATCCATCTACCTACTGTCGCAACCCTTCGCCTAACCAAACGACCGAGACAAAACTAGTTTCCGTAAGCAGCCGCAAGTGTGTCTTCGGTAAAACCTTCTGCGACACGTCCATCAGCAACGTACCCATACAACGCCGCCTTAAATATCGTTTCGAGAGTCGCTACGGTCGCTACTGCAACTCCTACCGTGACCACTCCAACACCGATACCAGCAACCAGAGAAACTTGTGCGATTAGGAAAGCCGGAACCCCGGCAGCTACCACCGCGATGAGCCCGACCATACCGAAACCAAAGTTAGCGACCATCTGCTCACCCCAGGTTCTCTTGAACAATGAACCTGACCGTTGAATAGCCCCAATTGGACCGATATTTTCAGCAACAAGAACGGGCACGACAAAAAACGTCATATAGGCCCAGACACCACCAATCATCGACAGCACCAATTGGCTCAAAAAATTGTCGCGTGAATTACTCCGCATCACCTGCAGGATAAGCCCGACGGTAGCCGAGATCAGCGCCCAACCAGCGATTTGCGGAAGCCGTCGGTTAGCCATCTGGAATCCCTCGCTCATGGTTGACTGGCCACCAGCCAGTCGAACCATCGCGGCTCCAGCCAGCGCAGCATTGAAATAGATAATTACAAACGCGAGACCGAAATAGGTGATCGCCAGTACACCAATATCACTGAGCGCAAGCCCAGCCTCTGAGCCCATTCGATCCAACAAGCCAATTCCGGAACCTATTCCGGTCATCACGCCTGCAAAAACTAAGAACGCAAGACCAGACAACAAGGGAAACGCAATGAGCTTCCGGTCGCTTTGTAGCACGCCCCAACTTAATTTAATGAGTTCTAGAGTTCGTCCGAAGGTTGCGAACATGCTGTCTTTTGTCTCCTAGCATCGGTCATGACGGCAAGGATAAATCCTCTACAGCTTCCATGGCGACCCGAATCGGGTTTATGGTCTAGCTCCCGAGCTCAGATATAGACTCACCAGCAATCTGCCGACCACGAAACATCACCTTATCGAGCATCGATGGGGTAAGACGACCAGTAAACGTATTTTGCTGGCTGGGATGGTACGAACCGATCATTGTGTGCCGACCAAGCTTGACCTCAGTACCGTGTCCAAACGGAATGGCCGGACGCGGGACGTCCTCCCCATGATCCCGATACAAACGGAAAAGATGTCGCCATGCCTCACCACCCAAAGCGATCACCACGCGGACTTCTAACAACAATCGCAATTCCTCCTCTAACCACGAACGACAGGCTGCTCGCTCAAGGGAGGTAGGTTGATTTTCCGGAGGGGCACACCGGACAATCGCTGTCACATATGCGCCGTTGAGCCACAAGCCGTCGTCCCGATGTTGACTCTGCGCTTGATTAGCAAAACCCGTTCGGTATAACGATGCGAACAAGAAATCCCCCGACCGATCACCGGTAAATACCCGACCTGTCCGATTTGCACCATGCGCAGCCGGAGCTAACCCCACAAGCACCACCCGAGCTTCGGGATCACCAAATCCAGCAACCGGTTGGCCACAGTAGAATTCGTCACGAAACGCAGTGCGTTTCGTCCGGGCAACATGTTGACACCAGGCCACAAGCCGCGAGCATCGTCGACATGCATGAATATTTTCGGCCAGCTGTGGAAGATCGATTATCAATTAACTTTGAGCTGAAGAAGCATTCGAAGGGTACGCTTTGCTTATGGATTTAACGACGGCTATTCCCGTCGTGGCAGTAGGGGTAAGCCTACTTGCCATAGGCATGTGGGCGATCGGTGCCCGCCTTCGAAGCCTCCAGTCAAGCATTGAAGCAGCGGACCGTAGACTTGCTGACGCGTTCCGGATGGTTCAGCAGGTCACTGGGGAATCGAGATCAACACAGGAAGACACCATGGGTCGATTGAACACGCAAATCGGCCAGGTTTCTTCAGCCACGGACGACCTGTTGAACGAAACCCGACGTCTTACGCAGGCGCTAAGTGCACCTGGGCCCCGTGGTGGCCTAGGCGAGGTCTTGCTTGAAAACCTCTTGCGCGACGCGCTGCCTGAAGACGCGATCGCACTCCAACATTCCTTCTTGGACGGTCGACGGGTTGATGCAACAGTACGAGTCCGCGACCGGATCATTCCGATCGACGCCAAGTTTCCGCTTACCGCATTTGAGGCAATCGTAACGGCCAAGGGTGAGAAAGATCGTGAAGCCGCTCGGCGAAGATTCACGACAGATATCCGACGCCACGTGGACGCGGTCAGGGAGTACATCCGACCCGAAGAGCAAACGGTCGATTATGCGTTGATGTACATCCCTGGAGAAAACATCTTCCATGAAATCATGCGGCGGGATCGAGGCCTAGACGATGGTGACCAATTGTGGACCTACGCCCATGAAAATCGGGTGATCCCCACCTCACCCAACACCCTCTTCCTCTATATCCAGACTATCGCGTTGGCCCTTCGTGGCCTGTCAGTGGAACGCAGCGCCCGCCAGATTCAGACACAGATGACATCGCTCTCACAGGACATTCGGCAAACCTCGAGCGATGTGGAAACCCTCGGCGCACATTTACGAAATGCTCAGAACAAGCAACAAGAAACCTCACGTCGGCTCTCAGATTTACAGCAGAAAGTCGAAGCACCGATCAACCTGGATCGTCCTGACTAGTTGCCGAAGGGCGAGGCGCAGAAGACGCCTCAACCGACCTAAGAAATGGGCGAAGCCGAGCAACCAAGTCGGTTGGCACTTCTTCTTGAGGCAAATGACCAGCCTCAGCAATGATTACCGTTTCAGCGTGCTGGAATTGGCATCCCAACCAACGCGCTTGCCCCAGAGTCGCAGTTCGATCAGCAGCACCCCATACCAAAAGCACCGGGCACTCAACCTGCTGCACCATATTGTGGTAAACCGACGGATCAATGCCCGCCAGCATCGCAGGTAACGCCTCAAAAAACCCGGCCGTACCATATGGCAGATATTGCCGATCCACGTCGGCGGCAGTTACCCGCCACGGGTCACGTCGTCCTAGCATCTGACCGCAACGAACGAACCAACGTTGTGCATAAAGCCGGCGCGTCACGAAAGCCGTAATGCGCGGAAACAATTTCGATATCGTGAGCACGAACCGGATGCCACGACCCGCGATCAGGAACGGATCCACTAACACCAGACCTCGAACATGTTGAGGATAGGTACTGGCCATTGCCACCGCCGCCTGACACCCAGCCGAACTCGCAATAACGACTGGTTTTTGGATCTCGTGAGCCCGCAACCATTCCATAAGACGGGTCGCGTGAAACTCACCGTCGAAAGCCGCTGTCGTCGGCTTATCAGACAAACCATGACCGAGAAGATCCACCAGGTGCACGTGATGATCAGAAGCGAGATCAGGTGAAATAAATTCCCATGTACTCGAGTTTCCGGCAAAGCCAGGAAGCATCACGAGGTCAGGTCCATGTCCAAGCGACCGACTGTACATTCTCCCACCCTCAACCAACGTTCGTTCTCCACCCACGCTCTTTACGTGCGCCGAAACATCTACAGGATGGGGACGGTTTCGAAACGCACGCCACACTAGAAACCCAACAACCACAGGAATGGCCAATTTCAAGAGTTCCTCCAATGCACAAGTACCTCGCCAAACCTGTTCGCTATGCTAGGCTTCGCTTCACCTATTTGCATTCTTATTAGCCGCTGGCGCCGTTCGCCTTGGCGGTACGAAACCCATAACAAATCCTGTGC
>CAZFVB010000040.1:13756-14762 GCA_964522375.1 uncultured Chloroflexota bacterium | reverse complement strand
GTCTGGGGGTGGTGGGAGTGATTGTGCGTTGGAACGCTCTTCTGTCGGGGGATGTCTTTCTTGCGGCTCTTGATGTGTGGGCCGGAACCGCGGGGCCATTCGGGCGCTTTTATGGACATATGATTCCGGCGCCACCCGCGCGAACGGGGGTGCATAACTTCGCCAGTGTTAAGCCTGATTTCAGTGAGTACGCAGTTTTTGTGAATCTTCACGGTGAGAGATTCGACGACGAATTTCTTGGTGATGAGGTCACAGTGCACGCTGTGGTGCATCAACCAGAGGCCCTGTGTTTCTTGGTTTTCGACGAGAGGGTGTGCTCAGAGACTCCGACCGGAGATGGTCCGGCCGGGAGTGCGGCACGTCGAGTGCAAACCATACGAGACTCGGGTGGAGAAATCCTGGAAGCCCAAGATCTTGAGAATTTGGCTGTCACTATGGCCGATCGATGGGGAGTACCCTCTCGGCGGTTGTTGGCCACGCTTACGGAACACAATGTTGCAGCCGCAGCCGGGGAGCTTGGCTTGTTGAGTGGTCCTCGGAGTGGTGGTCTACAAGCTCTTGAAACCCCGCCCTTTTATGCGATCCGGTTTCTTCCTGGGGCCACGTTTACCTATGGCGGTGCCCGAACGAATGCGAGGGCGCAGATTCTTGATTCGACCGGTATGGCTATTCCCGGGCTGTTTGCGGCGGGCGCCGATGTTGGTGGCCTGTATACCCGTGGTTATACCGGAGGCCTGGCTGTGGGGATCGCCTATGGACGCATCGCTGGCCGCGAATCATCGGCAATTTTGGCCGGTTGACTTGTGGCGTCTATGGCCGTAGGTGACGTCGACTAGGACGCCACTGTGGGGATGATCGTATCGCTTCCTTCAGTTGTGAATCGAATTGCTTCCTCGAGTGTGGATTTCCAGTCATGGGTTGGGGCATAACCGAAATCCCTGTGGGCTGCTGAGAGGTCAAATTCATAGTACGTGGGCACCATGTGATCCATTCGTGTTTCAACGCT
>CAZFVB010000040.1:0-13746 GCA_964522375.1 uncultured Chloroflexota bacterium | reverse complement strand
CCTGGCGATGGCGGGCACCACCTCGCGCCACGTGAACGGACCTGGCGCACCCAGTTGATATGTGTTGCCAATGGCGGCTTGAGAACCGAGGAGTTGCTCAAATCCATGGGCAATGTCACGCACATCCAAGGTGTG
This sequence comes from uncultured Chloroflexota bacterium, assembly GCA_964522375.1. Lineage (GTDB taxonomy): Bacteria > Chloroflexota > UBA11872 > UBA11872 > UBA11872 > UBA11872. The sequence continues at coordinate 13,611 of CAZFVB010000040.1, read as the reverse complement.
TTTCATCCATGATCTTCCGTTAGGGTCGCATGCGATGACTAAAGGGTTTCCTCCATTGGCAAGAGATTCGAGATGCGCAAGCATTTCTATGGCGTGGTGATCCGATCTGCAGCTGAAATGTTCCATGAAGTACGCCATTCGAAATTGGGGGAAGTCTGGAAATTCGCCAGCTCCCCAGACCATGGGGAACCGAACAATAGTGATTGGTACACCTTCGGCTCGGACAAATCGATCGGCAAGCCGTTCGCCAAGAATTTTTGTGAATCCATACCAATCCGTCTGCGTTTGGCTGAGGTTGGTTTCGGTGATTGGGTCAGAATTTCCGGTTGGAGGGTACTTGTCAAGCGTGGCGTCAGTGCTTGAAAACACCACGTGTTTGACATCGGCAGCATTTTCTCGTGCAGCTTCAAACACGTGAAAGGTCGCCTGGACGTTAGCGTGCATATATTGTTCGGGTGTAAAGGGGCCGCCAGCTTGAAAGGCGGCTCCTAGATGGAAAACAGTATGCATGTCACGACAGGCCATCCGGACATCATCAAAAGACGTGATATCGCCCTGAACGGTCTCAATCCCTAAGCTCTCGAGCTTTGTTGTCTGAGAGTCCCCTGGCAGCACGAGCGCACGGATGTGGTGCCCAAGACCCGCCATGTGTTTGGCCACATTTGCACCAATTCGACCTGTGGCTCCGGTGATCAAGATGCTTTTGGCTGGCATGTCAGTCCTATTCTTGAGAGCTCTGAGACATTGATGGATCCGAAAATGACTATAGATCGACGATCAGCAGCGATTCTTTGTTGCCGGCGTTTTCGGCGAGAAGGGTGCCCTCCGGGCCGAAACACGCGCTTTTTCCGGTGACGAAGTGTGGCCACTCGGGATGGTCTTCGAAAGATGTTCTTGGGTCCTTGGCGTCAACGTAAGCGGTCGTAATCCCCAGTTTCTGGGCTGGTTTGTACGCGCGACGGTGGAGGGTGTCATGGCGGTTGAATGTCAGAAGATCGTCCCATGAGTCACCGGCGTTTTGAAATCGCTTGATGCAGTCATAGTGAGGCTCCAAAAGGAGCTCAATGCCGAGTTTGTGCCAGCGTTGATGTAGTCGCGGATTTTCGTTGTCGGCGCAAATGGTAATTCCGATGCGAGTCCCGGCTAGTTCCAATGGGGAGATATGGTCGCCACCACCCCGGTAGAAGGCCATCTCACTGTCAGTCGGCTGAAGTTTGCGCTGGACATGACGGATTCCCGTGTTGTCGATGATGATGTAGGCGTTAAACGGTTTCTGCGCCAGGCCTCGTTCAGCAATGCCGACGCCCAAGGCAATGTTGAGGCGGCCGGCTTCCTGTTGGAGATGGTCGGTGGTTGGGCCAGGTATGGGTTCGGCGTCAGTGAGAAGGTCGGCGAGGTGGGCATCGGGGTCATAGGAGACCCACGGGCCATTGACGGAAAATTCAGGGAAGGCTATTAGATCGCATCCTGCGTCACGGGCGTGTTCGGCAAACCCTAAGATGCGTTTGACGTTGTCCGGCTTCTGGCTACGGCGAGCGCAAAATGTCTGGAGGCCGAGCCGCATATGCCTTAAACCAGTCTTGGATGATGGCCAGTGGGCCAGTTCAGGCGGCCTAAGAATAGCCCTCGGGTTCGGTTAGAACGGCGGTATTCATAATCGGTTGGATCTGCCGAGCAGTGTGTAATGACCCACTCGTCATTCCACTGCAGGACTTCTGCCGCGTGGACAAATCCAAGCCGGTGAACTTCCTGGCCGCGGAAGTCAAACGGTGATGGTGAGGATGTGACATGTGTCCACCATCCATTCTTGAAGAACAACCACCATCGATTATCTTTGTAGACAACGCACGGTGATTCCACTTCCAGCGTCGGTTCGTCATCTAACGGCCACGCTGTCTGGGAATAGACAGGGCCAATCTCTTGCCAGTGCACGAGGTCTTCCGAGATGGAGGCTGCAACGCATACAAGGTTGTGTCCAAAGGACTCATTCATTCGAGAAACCCAATAGGCGATGAAGCGTCCGTCTGGCATGAGGTTGATATGTGGATCTCGACAGCCGCCATAAGTGCCGCCTGTTCGTGCGATAAATCGGTAATGATCCTTGATTCCTACCGTGTCATGCCGACCAATCAACTGTCGAGCCTCGTTGCGTGATGGGAGTCCAAATCCAGGCCATTTCGACCATGAAAGGGAAGGGACAATAACAGGGTTGCCGTCGTAGCGTTCCCACGTAAAGAGATCGTTTGAAGTTGCCAGGCAGATGCGTTGTGTTCCGAGTTCGTCGTTGGCACAGTAAAGCATGAAGAAGCGATCGTGGTGGGCTATCACATGCGGCGCGTAGACGTGGGTGAGTTCGGGCCAATGTCCGGTCCGTTCGATCACGTTCGGATGAATCGTCCATGCTCTCAAGTCTGGACTTGTGGCATGCAAGATGGATGATTCGATGGCTATCGGATCTTCCGGTCGCCGGATATTTCCGTGGATCCCAAAAAGGTGCCACTTGTCGTCATGATGGATGAGACAGTGGTCATTGAGGTATCGCCCTGGCATAGCGAGAACTTCTTCAAAAGTTCCCAGCACAACGTCGCCATGTTTTGTTTTACAGGAGCGGGCGGATGGTTCCAATCAGGAGTCCTCGGGTGTTGGGAGATTGTTTTCTCGTAAAGGGGCGCCAATGTGATGTAGATGCCGGGCAATTGCAACATACGCTTGTCGGAACCCGACTTCTTCATAGGCAATTCCAAGGTCGGAACAAAACTTTTGGACCATGGGCCTTACCTCGCGTAGCCGGTTTCTCGGCATGTCCTGAAACAGGTGATGTTCAATCTGGTAGTTCAAGCCCCCATAAACGAAGTCGATAAAAGGGTTTGGCCGGACGTTTCGTGCGGTGAGCACTTGTTCTCGTAGGAAGTCCATGCGCTCCCCCGGTTCTAGCATCAACATGCCCTTGTGGTTCGGGGCGAAGACTAGGCCGTTGTATACGCCGAGTACGGCGTGATGTATGACGGCGAACATGATGGCCGGGAGTACACCCCCAACTTGCGTAAGAACCAGAACATACATCGTGTAGTGAACCACCAGGGTGAGGGCTTCCCAATTTTTGTAGGGGGCCGGTCCTCGGCGAAGATGCTGGATTGTGTGGAAGCGCATGTTTAAAGATTGAGCCAAAAGCATGAGCGGAAACAGATAGGCCTGAATCGCGATCGAAGCTTTCGAGATCCGTGATCGATGATGTGTTTGGGATTCGGAAAAGGCCAACGTCGAGAAGTTCACATCCGGGTCTTCGCCGACGTGGTTAGGCTTCGCGTGATGCTTGTTGTGTTTTGTTGTCCACCACGTGTAACTCACACCTAAAAGCAAGTTGGCTACGAGAAGTGATAGAGCGTGTCGAATGCTACGGTCATGAACCACTTGCCGATGTCCAATATCGTGGCCCAATAACCCGACTTGCGCGGCTGTAATTCCAACCAGTACTGCACTAAGGGCTAGGAGGGTGATGTTGTTGACGGTTATCGCGAGGTAATAGGCCAGACCAAAAGGTCCGAGCGTTATGAACGATTTCCACACGTAATACACCGGCTGGGGATTCAGTAGCCCTGCTGAACGAACCATTCGCCGAAGCGTTGCGTAGTCGTCCGGTGGCGCAGCACCGGACCCGGTATGTGAGTCAGCCGTCTCAAGGTTTCCCTGGCTCATGGATGTGTGAAAGGGCCTGATTTGGTGAGGCGTGACATAAGCTCTCCTAGGTTAGAAGCAAATGTATTACGAGTCTCATTTTTGGGCAGACCGTGTACCCATGATACGTGTACCTACCAGGCGTGTCCTTGAGGCCCACATGGAGCTTTTGAAGCCACGTCCATGATTCTCGAGTTCAACGGCGTCGAAGGATAACGGGAAGAAGTTCGTGAGCTAGCTGCTGCTGCTTTTGCTACTACTACTGGATTGGCTTGTTTGGAATGGTGCACGCGGCGGCCGTGGCGCTGGCTTTGGATGATGTGCCTGACAGTACCAGGTGACAGACTTTCCGTTGCCACCGGTAACCCGTAGCCAACCGGCGTGAAAGGCTTTTTCGACGGCTTTTTGCCGTGTTCCGCAAGATGTGCATTGAGGCATAGTGATATTGAATCCACGATAGTTTGTCGAAACTGTCAAATACAGTACCGCGTTGTGGCCTCTCTGGCTGCTCAAAGACTGTAAAGATGCTTGGTTTTCCGGAATGTTCTGGGATTCAAAGTTATCGGTACCCCCGGTAGGACTCGAACCTACAACCTGCTGATTAAGAGTCAGATGCTCTACCAATTGAGCTACGGAGGCAGGTAGCAAGCATTGTGCTTTGCCGACTGGGACTAAGGAATATTCTAGCAACGTCGTGATTGTTAACAGTAGAACTGGGGGCTGCTGCGTGGTGGCCAGATGACGTTGTGGAAAGGGTTTGCAGTTCTCGATTTAGGTCTCCGCGGGGGCTTGGTGGCTTCCGATGAGTCTTAGTCCAATGAGTAGAGTTCCGCCGAACATCATTGCTGAGGTTATTCCGACGAGAGGGAATCCTCCTGTGTCGATCATTAGCCCAACGATTGGAGGGAAAGCGAGTAACAATAAGTCAACCATGAATTGCATGGATCCCATGGCGCGGCCCACGTTGTCGTGCGGTGTCCGTTCGGCAACGAGGACCGGGGGTAACGCGGTCACGATGCCTCCAAGTGCGTAGAGCAAGGCAATGGCTCCGTACAGCCAGAGCGTGGCCGGCAATAGGAGCAGTAACGCGGCCGTGACACTGAGGGCGGTGGTCATCATGAGCACTCGATGGCGGCCAAAAGCGTTCAGGATTGGCCCACTCGCAAACATAGTGGCGGTACGTGCTGCGGCTGCAACCGTCATGACGATGCCAATGGCCGCAGGGTCGAGATCGAGAGCTACGCTTCCGTAAAGCGGGATGACCAGCCGTTTAATTGTGAAAGTGCCTCCCCAAAGTAAAACGGCAAATGCAGCTATTCCTAACAGGGTTGTTGAGATACCCATGGCTGCCGGTTGCCAGGACCACGAGGTCTTGGGGGACGATGACGGCTGGGGTGAGTTGATTTGGCTCCAGATTAATCCGCTGGCGATGAGCCCTACTATTGCTGCGATGACGTAGGCCGCCCGCCAGTTCATTAAAGTGGCGGCAAATCCCGCGGCCGCGGGTGAGAACAATCCTCCGAGTTGGACGCCGGCCATTATTCTCCCGGTGGCATGGCCACGGTTTTTTCCTTGGGAGATCCTCACGATATGGCTCATGCCCGGCGTAAATACGAGGGCTGATCCCAGTCCGCCGATTAAGGATCCTGCGACGAGTACGGTAAAGGTGGGGGCTATGGCGCAGACGATACTGCCAAGGGCCATAAGTAAAGTGCCGCCACATAGCGGAACTCGAGGTGGAAGTCGATCACTCATGATTCCGGACGGGATGGTTAGGACAACGCGTGCAATCGCTGGTGCTGAGAGGAGGAGGCCAAGGACTGCGAGGGAGACACCGAATGACGACTGTAATTCGCCCATAATGGGACCGACGACAGCAGAGCCAAACGCCATAACAGTGAAGACTGCGAAAACAACGGCGATGTCAGGATGGCCAAACAGCTTGGTGACACGTTTGTTAGGCATGGACTCCTTGCAACGGTGTGCCAGTGGTGCAGATTCTGCGCGGCCCACCGAGGCGCTATACGGCTTTCTGTGTGACGCCTAATACATTAGGGTGTTCACTGTCGACAGTAACAGCACGAGGCGAGAGATGACGCGTGGTCGGGGTGGCGACATTGGAGAGGTGCTGATCCTGCTCGTGCTTTACACCATGATCGGCGTTGGCCCCTTATTCAGCACCCTGCTGCTGATGGAAGGGATGTTCCCGCCTGAAGATCCGGGAAGTTACGTCGCAAGTTCACCTGTTGTGTTTTGGTTGGCGCTTGTCATGTTGGGATGCGTCTTGGGATGGACCTTAAGTGGTCTTGCGGTCGACTATGAGAGGTTTTGGCGACTTCCTGGACGTCTCAAGGCCTTTGAACGGATCGTCGCTGAGCAGCCTGTAAGGCTCGGGTTGTCAGGGTCCTTAGGAACGAACATGGATGCGGTTTCGATACTTCGCTATCGCTGGTTGCGGAACCATGGTGTCAACGTGTTGCGTAATGCGCCGCTTACCTTTGTCTATGTTTCGGTTCGCGGGGCGTGGCTCGGAGCTGCTCTGTCAGTCACTACTCTCCTTTTAGAAGTATTGCGGACCATATCTTCTGATGCTGGGGCTGATCGAGTCGCTGTTCTTGGCTTTGTTGTGAGCGGTGTGGTTTTTCTTGTTACAACGGCTATTTCCAAGGGATTGGGAAGGCGTGCCGCCCAGCAGGTGGTTTCTGAATTACGGGTACAAGCTGCCCGGACCGCCTGAAACAGACGGTCACGAACACCGACTCGATCAACGCCTTCGGGTCCTAGGCGTTTGTCGGGAGATCAACGAACGTTACTGAACAGTCGTGCGAATGGATAAGCAGGTCAGCTAGGGCCTTTACTCCAAAAACCTCGGTGGCGTAGTGGCCGGCTGCAAAAAAGTGGATGTCCAATTCTCGGCTCCACATCTCGGCTGGTTCGTAAAGATCTCCGGTGATGAAAGCGTCGCAACCGATGTCGGCAGCCTCCCTGATGTATCGCGGGCCGCCGCCGCTGCACACGGCAATACGATGGATCTCGTCGGGTCCATTTGCGTAGTTGGCATGCAGTGGGCCGATACGTTCCGTGATACGCCGCGTCAACTCTGCCGCTGCTATTGGTGGATTGCTGGAACCAAACCAACCGATTGGTCGGTCTCCTGTATAGGCGAAGCCTTCATCGTCTCTGCTAAAGCCCAGCGCCTTGATGATTTGGGCGTTGTTGCCGAGGGTCGGGTGTCCATCCAGGGCCAGGTGGTAACTCACGAGGCTAATGTTGTGAGCAAGCAGGATGCGGAGGCGTTCCCTGAGGAGAGGGTCTATCACGCGTGAGTCACTATTCCAGAAGAGGCCATGATGGACGAGCACCATGTCTGCTTCGCGTTGGGCGGCTTGTTTAAAGAGTTCGCGGCTTGCAGATACCGCGGCAACTATTTGGTGAACATGCTCGCTGCCGTGCACCTGTAGTCCCATTGGTCCTGCATCGGGGAACATGTTGACGTCAAGGGTCTCGTCCAGAAAGCGAACCAGCTTGCTTAGAGGCTCAGGCATCTGCGGATTGGGACTGGCTTTGGCGGAGCTCTCGGACTTCTTCAACGAGAGCAGCGTCGGTCTCGACCTGTACGGCCATGGTGAGGAATTCCTCAGCGCTGATACCAAGCTCAGCAAGAACCCGACGGTCCACCGGGCAGGGGTAGATGTATTCGCCAATCGATCCATCGGCCTTGGCCCGAGCCTTATCTGACATTCGAGCGATCCAAGGAATGCCGCCGATGACGAGGTCTCGAGGTCTAGGCTGGAAATCTTCTTCAGAAGGTGGGTTGTTTTCTGGGGTCATGCGTAATCCTAGACGAGTGAGGCCGATATGCGTCGGGTTAGATCCGAATTATTCGGGAAAACAGTGGCGAGGGTCGTGGTCGACATTACTGGATTGGTCCAGAGTCCCGCTCCGGCTGCAAGTAGGAGTAGTGCCGTGGCAGCTTCTAGGCGGGGCCGGGCTGAAGCCAAGCCAGGGTCGGCATTTAGGAGGCTGGACGCAATGGTGCAGGACGGTTTTTGAGGTGTTGCTGCGGTGAGGAACTTTGCAAGCGTCCAATCCTCGAAGTCAATTCCAAGCACCTCCAAGTCTATGAAGGTGGCGTGTGATCTTCCGAGGATCATGTTTGTTGGGGAGGCATCCAGAGGAAGTATCGATAAATCGCCATCAACCACGATCTTGTGGAGCTGCGCAAGATCTTCGGTCACGATACGTGGGAACGACTCTGAGACAGCCTCCACGACGCAGCGAACCTCAAGGGTTCGCTGTGTTCTTGCGTGGGTGCGCCGATGTGAGGGGATTTTGGGGTAGAACTGGTTGAGAGCTCTGGTGAGATCACGCCAGGCCATGAGAATGGTTGCCCCGTGGGTAGGCGAGGCGCCTCCTTTGCTGGACAGGAGGTGTTGCAGTGATTTTCCTGGGATCCAGTCTCGCACCATTGCCAGTTCGGTTATGACGGAACGTGCGTTTTTGGGCACAGGAGCGCCCATACGGGATAGTTGTTGGCAGCTGACGACCTCCATTTGTAAACGGTCTTGCGCAGAAGGCCCGGAAAACAGCTTTACGACCATATCCTGTTCGGGCGTCGTGACCTGCCATACACCCGGTGCGAGTTCGTGTGTGTGGTCCGAGTCTCCCAGGTCTAAATGGGCACAGGCTTGGCGGACCCTGGTTGCGTCACTGGCGGAGGGGTTCAAGTTCAATATCCGTCCGAGTAATCGTGGAGAACTCGACCTTGAGGGCTAGGCCTACGTCTCGGGGCGTCACAATTTCTCCAGTGGTAAGGCGAAGCCGGGCGTGAAGTGTTCGGTGCGGAGTAAGGGTTAAGAAGGAAATCCCGCGTCGTATATCCCGGTGGTGTCCTTCAGGGTCGCGGGGTCGTTGGATTTCGAAATGGGTGCTGGCGAGTAAGCTCGCAATACGGTGCTCCAGATCTTGTGCATTATTGGGGGGACGCAGGCAGTACCGTGCCCAGGTAGGACGGACCCGTCGTCCTTCAGCTCTGGCAACGGCGCAAATCTCCATGCCAGGTATGGCCGCGTTCACTAACTGATCCCTGACGACACCCGGCTCTATCGAGTCGCGGAGAGCTATCGTCATGAACTCTCGCAATCCTGCTGCACCGACGGATAGCGGCGGGCCAAAGCTCAGGCGAGGCTTGGGGCTAAACCCTTGGCTATAGGCTAAGGGGAGGTTTCCCCGGCGCGTTACACGTTCCCATGTTCGGCGGGTATCGTGCTGGGATAGGAAGCGGGCCGCACCTGTTTTCGTATAGCGAATCAGGTACCAGTGGTGTCTGGCTTCTAGGTTGTGTGTCACGCCTTAGGATACGAATACGGTGCCTTGGGTAACCAGTGGTGTCTCAACAAAATAGAAGAGTGTCGAAGGCGCTATGTATCCGCATGGCGATGTAGCTCGATGCTGTGTGAACACGGTTCTGTTCCTGAATCAAAATCTCGAGTCACTAAACGTCTGCCGAATTCGCCGAGGGTGGTTTTAATTCCCAAGGGGAAAGCCGAGTCTCTGGAGACGTGCCAGGCCAGGTTGGGGACGCGTTTCCATGTTCAATCGCGTCGCGAGTTCTCAGGTAGTGATGGTCGATCCGGCGTGGTACCCATAGTTACCCATATACTTCCGCAGCCGATCTGATGCGCTCAGGTCGTTGAAGTGGTTCGGAGGATGACCGCTACATGACACGTGATGGGCTTGGGGAATGGATGCAATTACCACCGGCGGCGCTTGATTGGCTTGAGCACAGTGTGGGTGCTGGGTTAGGTGTGTTCTCGCGACACCCTATCCCTGTAATCGGTCGGAGTGCTTCGTTAGGGAGGGGCCATCCTGATTCCGGGGAAGCTGCCCCTCCGCTTTTGGCGATCCGTCTCAACCATGGATCGGTCCTTGTTGCGGACAACGAATGGTTGGCCGAACTTCGGCCCGTCGTTACTGGAATGCCGGAGGACCTTCTCTTTTCATCCTTTGGAGCATATGAACTAGGTCGGGTGCTTCTGCCCTACGGGTATGGGGTTTGGGGTCCTACGTTCTATCTGTTTGCAGATATGTCGACCTGGCGAGGTGAGGTTGATGATCGCGTGGAACTGCTCGATCCCGAGAGTTTGCGATCAGTGGACTACGAGCGGTTCTGGCACTGCTATGACGGCGATGCGACATGTGGTTTTGGCGTGGTGGAAGATGGCGAGTTGGTTGCCTTGGCCGCGGTGCGCGAGCGCGGTTTTGGGTTGCAAGAGATTGGAATGGATGTCATGCCGTCTGCTAGAGGTCATGGTCTGGGACGGGCGGTGGTGGGGGCTGCCGGCACGTATGTGCTTAACCAAGGTGATGTGGTGATGGCCACAACGGCCCCCTTTAACGTTCCGTCAGCGCGGACCTTACGATCAGTTGGGTTGGTTTATGCCTTCAGTGAAATGTCGGCGTATGAAGGTGGCTTTCCCATCCCACCACAGCCGCTAGGCCGTCCATATCCCGGGGCGACAATCAAGAATTACTATCCCGAATGGGCCATGAATAAAGACATCGACTCATCGGGTCGGTAGCAGTCAAGAGCTTTCGTGGGCTAGGCGCACAATTCGTGCGATCCATCCCAGCGATGCAAGCTCGGAAGGTGCACATTTCCTGAAAGAAGGTCCTCACGTGCGGCGAACCATGATTGTCGCCATTTCTCCGGGTCATGTAGTTCTGCGTTTGGATTCTTGCGGCTGCGAGCGATGAAGCCAGGCAGGAAATCTCGACCGGTGGCCTGCCCGATGGGGTTGTAGCGGATATCGAGACTAAACCGTATCTCCTGGCTCTTGTTGGGCAGAGAGGAATGCATGCATGTTCGATGCATCAGGAGGACATCACCCGGGGACATGGGTATGGGGACAACAAGATTTTCGGGGATAAACTCCATCGGGATTCTGGCCCCTTGTACGGGATGAGGACAGTGGAGCTGTAGCCCTTCCACGTGGCTTCGGGGTACGACCTTGAGACAGCCATGTTGCTCGCTAGCCTCTGTTAGAGGAAACCATACGGTGAGCATTTCAGTGGCATCAGCTTCGGTGTTTACCACGCCATTGTCTTGGTGCCATCCCGTTGTGGCGTTTTGGCTGTTTCGTTTTTTTTGGGGGACCAAATGCTCGGGAACCTTGACCCGTACATGTTGCACGGGATTCGAATAGATCTCGGGTCCGATGATCGACTCCACAAGGTCTAGAAGATGCTCGTTGCGAAGTAGGCCGAACATGGCGGGTCCGAAATTCAACTCGGTATCTGGTGTTAGTTGTGCGTACGGAGGGAAATTGATGTCAAACGGATAGGTGTTCAGATAGCCAGACTCACGGGCTATCGCGATTGCCCGTCTGCCAAAAGGAAGATCGGAATACATCGAGCTGATTTCTTTAGCGGCGTAGAGGCGTTGGCTCATACGGTCAAGGATTTGGGCGTACTCGTCCATGACCGGTTGCAGATCCTTCGGCACGTTCAGAGCATTCCGGGCAACCACATATCCATCAGTCTTGAATGCTCGCAACTCGCTGTCGGATAACTTCATGGAGGCACAGCCTTTCGGAGGAAGCCCGGGTTTAAGGAAGATTTCCTTCATGGTTGGACTGGATGTTGCTGTAATCCTGTCGTTCCAACTCTTGTTCGCTACCACAGCCCGAGAGGAACACTGTAGAGGCCATCAACACGGCCACCGCGATGGAGCCTGCTCGGGACCGTTCAATAACCAGTGACTCAGGATCGATGTGAAGATTTATAGGGCTTGACGCTGTCTCGTTATGGTCGGGCGGGCTACTGTTTTTGTCGAACAGTGTGGCGCCGATCACGGGTTGATTTGCCATTGCGTGCACCATTGGCTGTCATGAGTGGCTGGGAGCCAGTTAGTTAGATCATGCCACTATGGCGTAGCTTTGCTCCACCTAGGTGGCATCTCTTTGCATCCTTGTTTTTTGTGCTTGCAATAACCGCTGCCCTCAAATGTAGGGAGGCCTGGCCACCAGGGTTGGTGGCTCTCTGTAGGCAGAGGTGTATGCAGTGGGTTCTTGGCTGGGCCGGGATCTCCGGCCCCTATTTTGAAACCCCTACGATGATGTGGCTCGGATGGTCTGAATCGTGGTAGATCGTCTGGTGTGCGGCGAGGATTCTGCGGCTATCACCCAGGGGCGCGCCAGTATTTGGGTTCACGTCAAATCGTGGATAGTTCGAGGAGGAGATATCGACGCGTAAGCGGTGACCATGTCCAAACCGGTTAGCCGTTGGATACAAGATGATTCGGAATTCCGTGGGGGCTTCGGGTTCGAGGAACTCTTCTTGTTCGAAGCCATTTCTATAGCGGGCCCGGAGGATGCTGTCCGCTAAGTTGAGTTCAAATCCGCCCGGGGTTTCTTCTGAATGCGGGTAAATGTCTAGCAGTTTTGCTGTGAAGTCTGTGTCGATCGCGCTGCTTGCGGCGTGGAGCACGACCTCTATGGCCCCCACGAGCTCAAAGGGCTCGTTAAACGGCTCGGTCTGAAAAGACAGAACATCAGGCCGGCTGGCAAAGCTTAAGGTGTCCCGGTGACCGTGAAATCTTCCAGGTTGGCCTCGTTGGTCAAAGGCTCCTGATGGAAGGACGTCTTCCGAGGCACTAATCGAGCCGCCGGCTGTAGGGACCGGGTTTCCGGGGTCGAACGTGAACTGGGTGGTCGACGGGGACTTTGAAGGCCGAGCTTCTGATAGGGACCCATCGCCGTGCAGGTGCAAAACGGTGGTTTGCGCATGCGGTGGCCATGTTTGTGCCGATTCCCATCGGCCGCCATGCCAGACAGCCCCGGCGAGATCGCCTGGGCGTCGGCCGGCCTGGTCACCCATGATGAAGTAACGAACTGGGGCTTCGTGGTTAAGGCCAGTCGCCATGCCTTTAAGGTGATGATCAAAGAATCGGAGTCGGATGTCGTCATAAAGGGGGAGGGCGGCTTCAAGCCCGAGTTCTATATCTCCGATGGTGCTTTCTTCGGTCGTCGGCTCACCATGGCGCCACGGGCCTAGCAAAAGCTGCATGGGGCTTTCCTTGATCTCTTGGAGCGCGAGGAAGTTTGCGATGGCCCCTCTGGGATATGTGTCGTACCAACCGCTCTGAAACAGGATGGGAACGTCGGCATGCTCTAACCAGTAGTTGTCGATGTTGTAGCCCCGCTGTAGCCAGTAATCACCAATAGATCCGAGAGTCAGGATGTCCCACGCCCATTGTTCGTAGCTCGGCAGTAGCCGTAAGGCTGTGCTTCCTGGCCTGAAACGGAGCGGAGGCCCAAGTATCTCGGAAATACGTGCGAATTCAGTGAGTAGTACTCGATGGAGGTCACGGTCGGCCTGGGCTTCACGGCTGGTGGTGGCCATCCAAAAGGCATAGCGGATAAACCGTTGCTCAAGAGCCCCACCCTGTCGCATCGACGAGATCAGATAGTTGCTGGTGCCTTGTCCGACCACCTGTGCGCATAGATGGGGCGGGTTTAATGTGGCTAGTGCACTTTGATCGGATCCTGCGTAGGAAGCGCCCATGGTGCCAACCTTCCCGGAGCACCAGGGTTGTTTGGCGATCCATTCGACGGTGTCATACCCATCGGGAGCTTCCTTGGCGAAGGGGTACCACTCTCCTTCGGACTCTCCGCGGCCGCGAACGTCGTTCATGATGACGGCGTACCCTCGCCGGGCGTACCAATGGCCACGCCGTGCATACCGAATGGAGTCCTTCAGGTACGGTGTTCGCTCAAGCAATGTGGGGAACGAACCGTCGACGGCTTTCCCATTAAGAGCTGGCAGATAAAGGTCAGCGGCCAGCGTTACGCCGTCCCGGGCTCGAAATTGGATGTTAGGGACCACAACCGAGTCATGCGAACGGGCTGCACCCTCAAATGGGGACTGGGACATAGC
>CAZFVB010000039.1:10143-14796 GCA_964522375.1 uncultured Chloroflexota bacterium | reverse complement strand
CGGGGCACGAACGGTTTGTTCACAACATGCTGGCGGGGATTGGCGGCATCGACGCCGTCATCCTTGTGATTGCAGCCGACGAGGGCGTCATGCCACAAACCCGTGAACACTTGGACATTATCGAGTTGCTGGCTATCAATACTGGCGTTGTGGCGTTAACCAAGGTTGACGCTGTCGACGAAGAATGGCTCCAACTCGTGGAGGCTGACATTCAACAATTTCTTAGTGACAGCTTGTTAGCAGACGTGCCGGTGGTTCGAGTATCAGCTGTAAAAAACACAGGTCTTGATGACTTAAGGCGCGCTCTTGACCTGGTGCTTGATGGTTGTGCGCCCAGGCAGGAAAACGGGCGTGCTCGGCTGCCAATAGATCGAGTGTTTACGATGCCCGGTTTCGGTACGGTGGTCACCGGTACGTTGTCTGGGGGCGAATTGACCACGGGTGATCAACTTGATGTTTACCCGGGTGGTCGTTCGGTACGCGTGCGTACGCTCCAGTCCCATCGTCAGACGAACGAGAAGGTCGCCCCGGGCCGTCGGGTTGCGGTGAATCTCGGAGGCGTTAGTCGTGTGGAGATTGCTCGTGGCAGCGTTTTGGCGGAACGTGGGACAGTCTCGGAGACCCAGCGGATAGACGCGCGGCTGAACATGTTGGCTGCAGCGCCCCGGGCGCTGAGGCCTGGGGAACGAATCGGTTTGCATGTGGGTACTTGCGAGCTGACGGCTAGCCTTCGGCTGCTCGAAAGAGATCCAATATCACCGGGCTCGGAAGGTTGGGTCCAGTGGCGACTTTCGCAGCCAATTGCCGTAATGCGAGGGGATCGCTACGTGATACGCCGCCTTTCACCTCCGATGACGATTGGCGGGGGGATTATTTACAACGCGCAGGCTCGCCATCTTCCCAGAGGAAACGCGGACGTATTAGAAAAGTTGGAGTATGTGGCAGCAGCGACCCCAAGCCGGTTGGTTCAGCAGTTCTTGGGTGCCGAGGTTCTCAAGCTCGATGAGCTGGCGCGTCGAACTCAACTTTCGGACATCGAGTTCAAGCGTGTCATCAAGTCGTTAGAGAGATCTAATGATCTTCGAGTGTTAGGGGCATTCGTGGTCGCTACGACGGTGGTCACAGCTCGCGTCAAGACGCTCGTTGAGGATGTCGGGCGGTATCACGAGCAGAACCCAACCGGTGGAGGGCTAGCAATTGGCGAATTGGCTCGATTACTGAATCTTCCTGATGCTGTAGTGATGGAGTTGGTGCTAGTGCAAGCAAACGAAGGCAGACTCCGGTTGGATGGATCTCTGGTGTCCGATGCCCAGCATCAATTCCAACTCGATGCTAAGGATGAAGTGATCGCGCAGCGATTACTTGCGACCCTTGATGCGGGTGCTGCTTCACCGCCTTCGCTCTCCGAGGCGCTTCGAAAAAGTGGGGCTGGGCAGCATGTGGTTGATGTGCTGATCGCTGAACGGCGGTTGATCATTTTGGCCCATGACTTGGCAATGTCCGAGACGGCGTTCACATCCTGGGTTGACACGGTTCGACCACTTTTTGATAACGGTGCACGGGTGACGGTTGCAACCGTTCGAGACGAGCTGGCCACGAGCAGAAAGTTCGCTCTCAGTTTCCTGGAACATCTCGATTCTCAGCAGATTACGCGGCGTGTAGGCGATGTACGAGTGTGGCTCTCTTTACCCGATGATGCCGATTGAGAATCAGGCGTCGGGCAGGATATCGATGCCTGGAAGGCTGCGGCCTTCAATAAACTCAAGTGCGGCGCCGCCTCCTGTACAGAGGTGGCTGATCCGATCTGCATCGCTTGTGCTGTTTATGACAGCCAAAGCGTCACCGCCGGCAACCACTGTAAAGGCTGATGATTCGGCGAGCGCTTGGGCTATGCGCAAACTTCCGTTTGCGAAGGCTGAGTGTTCGTAGACGCCGACTGGTCCGTTCCAAATGACTGTGCGCGCTGATTTGATTGTGGTTGAAAAATGTTCTGAAGACTCTGGTCCGATGTCGAGCACCATTGAGGTAGAAGGGATATTTTTTACGGGAACGATCGACGATGTTTCGTGAGGGTCTGGTGCTCTCGCGACAACCGCATCTGACGGGAGCAGGATGCGGCAGCCGGATTGTGCTGCCGCTGCATAGACAGCGTCGGTTGTAGAGGATTGGTTTGCTTCGACCAGTGATTGGCCGAGCGCTTCGCCATTGTTTGCGAGAAATGTGTTTGCTAGGCCACCACCGAGGATGAGGGCGTCGGTTACGGCGGCGAGTTGTTTGAGAACATCGATCTTGTCCGAGGTTTTAGCACCTCCCACTATGGCGACGAATGGTCGTTCTGGATTCTTGGTGAGACGTTCTAGGGCCGCTATTTCTTTAGCCAGCAGGGGTCCAGCTGCTGAAGGCAGCCTTTGCGGTATGCCGACCGTACTTGCGTGTGCGCGGTGGGCGGATCCGAACGCATCATTGATGTATTGGTCAGCCAGGTCGGCGAGTTCCGCTCCGTGTTCGGGATCGTTTTGCTCTTCTGCTATGTGAAATCTGAGATTTTCGAGCAGAAGGACTTCGCCGGATTTTAGATCCGCCACCGCGTTGGTCGTAGGTCGTCCCACACTGTCGGGCGCAAGGGGTATCTCGAAATCGATCAATGTACTTAGTCTTTTCGCTATCGGAGCTAACGAGAAGGCTGGATCACGCCTGCCGGCTGGCCGACCAAGGTGTGACGCTAAGATCACCCGGGCGCCGCGTGACCTGAGGCTTCTGATTGTCGGAATGATTGCTCGGAGCCTCGTGTCATCGCGGATTTCGGAGCCAGCAAGTGGCACGTTGGCGTCGACGCGGACGAAGACCCGACGGTCATGAACATCGAGGGAATCGATGTCCCGCTTCATTGGCAACGAGCGTCAGACCTGTGTAGACGGGTCGACGCTGGATCCGATGAGGGCTGTAACGTCACCGATCCGACACGCGTACGCCCATTCGTTGTCATACCAAGCTGCAACCTTTGTCAGGTTGTCGCCGATGACCATCGTCGAGGCGCTATCGACGATCGATGAGCGTGTGTCGCCACGAAGATCCATGGATACAAGGGGATCGTCGGACACGCCGAGGATTCCCTTCAGCCGTCCATCTGCACAGGTTCGGAGAGCATCGTTAATGGCTTCTGCGCTGGTCGCCTGCGCAAGTACTGCAACGAACTCAACAATGGATACGGTAGGGACTGGGACTCGGTAGGCTGCTCCGTGCATCTTGCCTGCTAGATCTGGAATGACGTGACCAATCGCTCGAGCAGCTCCTGTGCTTGCAGGCACGATGCTTAGTGCGCTGGCGCGGGCCTCACGGAGGTCCGGGCGATGTGCATCGACAAGGGACTGGGAGGAGGTATATGCGTGAACTGTTGTCATTAGACCTTTTTCGATTCCGAATTCTCGATGGACCACGTCCAGCGGTGGAGCCAGCCCATTAGTCGTACAGGAGGCGTTACTCACAATCCGGTGTTGTGAGGCATCAAACTCGTTTGTGTTTACACCAAGGACAACTGTGAGATCGACATCTGTGGCAGGCGCTGAAATTAATACTCGTTCAGCACCGGCGGTGAGATGAGCCTCTGCTCGATCTCGAGAGGTTCCGACGCCCGTAGCTTCGATCACAACATCGATGCCAAGATCATCCCAGGGCAATTTGTCCCATTCACGAACTGACACATGTTGGATCTCATCCCCGTTTACGGTTATGCCGTTTTCAGTTTCTTCGATAGCGTGGTTTAACGGTCCGTAATTACTGTCATATCGCAGGAGATGTACTGACGCGGACCGATCAGCAAGATCATTGATGCCTACGACTTTTATTGCCGGGTGCCGGTCAAGCAAGGCCCTAAGCGCAAGGCGGCCTATTCGTCCGAAACCGTTAATTGCAATTCGCATGTGGTTTGTCCCCTGTCAGCTGGATGGCCGTCGTCTATCAGGCATCGTGGACCGATCGCATCGGTTGACGCATGCACAACCACTAGCTTGGGTGGCGCTCTCTGCACTCATATCAACCGGACTAATCCGCTTCGGGCGGCATACGTATGTCCTGATGTTACGCAATAGAACACTGCGTTTACAGACTTGGGTCTCTGGGCGTGTCTAGGAAGTGGATTCACCGCCGTTTGACCGTTTGTGGGACAGCTAGGTTTTTGAGTTTCAGCTTGGCGTGGGCGCTGCGCGACGCTTCGATGTGTTTCATTTGTGTATAAGGTTTTCGTGCAGAACCGGTAAATATTGCGCGAAATGCGGGTGACGCGGCACCATCAGTGGATATAGGTGTCCAACACGATGCTGTAGGGAGGATTGGTGGTGAGTTGTGTGCTTGACCGGATAAACACACCTGCTGATCTTCGCGAGTTAACCGGAACTGAACTTGAGGCACTTGCTGAGGAGATTCGTCGGCTCATCATAGATACGGTCAGTGCCAACGGTGGTCATATGGCCAGCAATCTTGGAGTTGTCGAGATAACTCTTGCCTTACACCGAGTCCTCGATAGCCCGAAAGATCAGATTGTTTGGGATACGAGTAATCAGTCGTACGCGCACAAACTTGTGACTGGCCGGGCAGGGACCTTTGGGAGTTTGCGCCAGCCGGGTGGGTTGTCGGGATTTGCGGCTCGGGAAGAAA
>CAZFVB010000039.1:0-10133 GCA_964522375.1 uncultured Chloroflexota bacterium | reverse complement strand
AAGCCCTCATGACGTTATGGGTGCTGGCCACGCCGGGACCGGGGTATCTGCTGGCGTGGGTAGTGCGTTGGCCAACCGCTTACGTGGTCTGGAGTCTTCAACCGTTACGGTGATTGGCGATGGCTCATTCACCTCCGGCGTGGTGTTTGAAGCGATGAATCAAGCTGGCGACTTAGGCTTGCCGTATGTGGTGGTTCTAAATGACAACGGCATGTCGATTTCTCCGAACGTTGGAGCGCTCGGCCGAAACCTGCGTAGCGGACGACCTTCGTGGGTGCCGAGCGATCCTAAGGTGCTGGAGCGATTCACGGACACCCAAGCTGCGATTGATCCTACAGAACCGTTTGCCGGTCCTTCAGAGTTTTGTGCGGCTTTTGGTTTTGAGTATGAAGGACCTGTTGATGGTCATGATCGGTCGATGCTTGAGGGGGCGTTTCAACGTGCGCTCGAACGCCGTCGCCCGGTGCTTGTCCACGTGTTTACACAGAAGGGAAAAGGTTTTCAAGCGGCTGAATCTGATCCCGTCACATGGCATCAGCCAGGTACCGCTAAGGCTGTCGGCGCGGCGAATGCCACCAGTTACAGCAAGGTTATGGCCCGGACATTGACGGAACTTGCTCAGGCCGATGATCGGATTGTTGCGGTCAGTGCGGCCATGATGGAAGGCACGGCCTTGGCAGAGATGGAGCGAGAGCTCCCTGGTCGTGTTTTTGATGTAGGTATTGCTGAGGGCCATGGGGTTGCGTTGGCGGCAGGATTTGCCACACAGGGCATGCGTCCGGTCGTATGTATTTACAGCACGTTTTTGCAGCGCGCGTTCGATCAAATCGTTCACGACGTGGCGATTCAACGACTCCCGGTTGTACTTGGTGTTGATCGTGCTGGGGTTGTAGGCGACGACGGCCGCACGCATCACGGAGTATTGGATCTCGCGTACTTGCGAGCGATACCGAACATGGTTGTAGCCGCGCCAAAGGATGAGGCCGAGCTTCGGCACATGTTGTACACAGGGCTAGCAACGGAGGCTCCGTTTGCAATTCGGTACTCCCGTGGGCTAGGTGTAGGTGTTGCTACCGACGAGCCGTTATCTGAGTTACAGGTCGGGCGGGGCGAACTGCTTCGTGATGGATCTGACGTCGCGCTTTTGGGGATTGGTTGGGGCACAGTGCCGGCGCTGCGAGCGGCCGAGGAACTGTCAGCGCTTGGGGTACAGGCTGCGGTTTTGAATGCACGGTTTGTGAAACCGTTGGACAGTGAAATGATCTGTGAGTTGGCTGCTCGAACACATCGGATCGTCACGATTGAAGATCACAACCGTATGGGAGGGTTTGGCAGTGCGGTCATAGAGCTGCTTGCTGATAATGATCTGCGCGACGTTCAGGTTCGTCGAATTGCGTTGCCTGACCAGTTTTTAGGTCAAGGTCCTGCGGATAGCTTGCGTTCGGAGCACGGCCTCAGCGTTTCCGGAATCATTGATGCAGCGTGTGAACTTACTGATTTCACTGTCAACGTTCATGTGGACGCTGGACGCCTCATGGTGCGAACGTAACGGAACGTTCTGACACGCAGGTGGTGCCTAAGACAGTGGTGCCGGCTATTTTCTCGCGATATCGGGAAGAAATCGATCAGGAATTGTTGCGGGCGACCCGTGGCCCTAATTTGTCCCTGTATACGATGGTTCATTACCAGTTGGGGTGGGTGGATGCGACAGGCGCGGAAGTAAACGCGGATCGTGGAAAAGCCATTCGTCCCACGTTGTGTTTGCTGATGTGCGAGGCTTTGGGAGGAACCATCGATCGAGCTGTCCCGTCGGCGGCTGGGCTCGAACTCCTTCACAATTTCAGCCTTATCCATGATGACGTTATGGATGGTGATGAGACGCGCCGACATCGACCGACCGTCTGGTCGATATGGGGGCAGGCCCAAGCCATTGATGCCGGTGACCTCTTACATGTGTTGGCCATGTTGAATGTACTTGGCAGTAATCGAGATGGTGAGGATGCTGAACTATGTCGGGATGCTGCCGAAGTTATGGCGCGAGGCTGTCGTCTGGTGACAGAGGGACAGCATCTTGACCTTGAATTTGAATCCAGACCATCTGTCACGGTTGATCAGTATGTCGCCATGATTGAGCGAAAGTCGGCTGCTCTGATTTCTGTTGCGTTCGAGATAGCGGCTATTTTTTCTGGGAATGTTCCTGGGGTGCGTATGGTTTGTGAGACATACGGATCCTTGCTTGGTACAGCTTTTCAGATTCGCGATGACATGCTGGGAATTTGGGGGGATCCTGCTGTGACCGGAAAACCGGTTGGTGCGGATATTCGAAAACGGAAGAAAACACTTCCCGTTATTCATGCGTTTGAGAAGGCGACTGATCAGGACCGTGGTCGATTAACTGCTATCTATTCCAACGAGGCTGAAGATCCCGATCCGGTTGCGGTGAGTGCGATTCTTGACCGGGCTGGATCCTATGCATTTTCGGAGGAGTACATGAGAACGTATCTGCAAAAGGCTTCGACATCTGCGGCGCAACTACCGATTAGCGAATGGGGCCGGCAAAATCTTGAAGAGGTCGCGCTTTATATGGTGGGTCGGACAAGCTAGGGGTTCCGAAGGGTCTTCATCTGCTCTGCGCGTCATGTGGTTATACAGCTAGGTCTGGCACGATCATGCGTTTCTCAATGTCGTTTGGGTTTAGCGCGATGCACCAATCGCGATGGGAATGGGCGGTTCCCCCTTAGAAACTTGGTCGTGCATGTTCATGATGGCGGAGGCCAGCATGTCGGGATCGTGATGGCGCGAGTCTTTGGCGTCCACAACATCAGCCATCACCGGCTGAACGCCGGCGTCTAGCAGTTCCAGTTGGACAGATGGATCGAACTCGACCATCCGGGCTCCGCCCGACGCCTGTAAGCCAACACGTGTGTTGCTGTTTGCAAGGGTGTATTGAAACAGACCAGATCCGACGTGCTGGGTGACAGAGCGCACATGGTCTGACGGATCGTAGCCGTCTGTTTCGCCAGGCTCAGTAGCGACGTTGCACACATATATTTTTAGCGCGCCAGATGCCCGAACCGCTGTTGCCACATCTGGTACCAGCAGGTTTGGAATGACGCTCGTAAACACACTCCCTGGGCCCAAGATGATGATGTCCGCGGAAAGAATTTCCTTAATGGCCTCGCCATTGGCGGATGCATGTCGCGGTTCGATGAATACGCGTTCAATGGGCTTACCGGCAGAGCGGATGCGGGATTCGCCGCGTACGATAGAACCGTCGGTCATTTCCGCGGCGAGCTTTACCTGTGACAGGGTCGACGGAAGAATTCGGCCCCTAACCCGCAGCACTTCGCTGCTCGCGTTGACTCCACGTTCGAAGTTTCCGTCGTTGAGGTCGGCCATAGCCGCGATCAATAGATTTCCAAGACTATGTCCTTGGAGGCCCTGACCCCGGGTGAATCGGTATTCCATGATGTCATGCATGAGCGACTCGGAATCAGCAAGCGCTGTCAGGCACTGTCGCACGTCCCCGGGTGGCAGTAAGTTGAAGTCCTCACGGAGCTTGCCGGAGCTTCCCCCGTCGTCCGCAACAGTCACTACCGCCGTAATGTTATTGGTGTGTTTTTTTAGGCCGCGTAGCAGCACACCAAGTCCGGTTCCTCCGCCGATGGCTACTACACGAGGACCGCTCTGGAGCCGTCTATTTTGATACAAAGCTTCGGCGAGATCGTCGTCAGGATCTACCATGACGGAAAGAACGGTTCGACCGAGAAGCGTGGCACCGACAATTACGGCAAGCAAGCCCAGTACGCCGACTGTGATTTCACGCACGGGATGGTCAAGAAATTGCAGGGTGATGAAGTAGACGATAGTTCCAGCTGGTCCCGGCACATCGATCGTGCGATACACAAAGGCTAGGAACATGGCCAGTGCGAGCGCGAGAATGACGGTGCCAAGAAAAATAAGAAGGAGATAACGCTTGACGCCAATCCCCAAAGTCAGCCAACGACGCGAGCGCACTCAGAGCTCCTTGTGGTAAGCCACAATGTGATAGATGGTGGCTTGCACAACCAGCTGGCGCGCAAGCGAAACAACGCTGCAACGCATAGAACGAAAGTATACGGGCCTTCGAGGCGGCCTGAGCTGTTTTGTCGATCTGCCCAGTTCTTGTTTTTGGCTGTGCGCGGCATACCGAATAGAGACGTGTTGATTGGAGTTTGTGGATGAGTGACGTTCCCGCTATTGGGTTGATTGCCTTGGATTTGGATGGCACTTTGGTCAAAGGGCCTAACGGAGTAACGCCTCGAGTTCGGGCGTCGATTCGTAATGCGCAGGACGCAGGGATTCAAATTACTATCGCGACTGGCCGGATGTATCGATCGGCGCGCCGGTTTGCTGAGGATCTTGGCGTTACCCTCCCCATCATCTGTTACCAGGGTGCGATGGTTCGGCATCCGATGACCGATGAAATATTTGCTCACGATGTAGTGCCGCATGGCTCAGCTGTAGCTGCTATAGCCTTTGCTCGTGGCATTGATTTGCATGTGAATGCCTATCTCGATGACAGCCTGTATATGGAGGCAGACACTCCAGAAGGCCGTTTTTACGCGGCATCCTCAAAAGTTCCCATCAATTTTGTGGATGATCTGACGGCGGCTATCGCAGAGGGCACCACGAAACTTGTCTTTGTCACAGATGAAGATCAGGTGCTCAAAACGATTGATTCGCTTGAGGCGCACCTTGATGACGATGTTCAGGTCACTCGTTCCCATCCACGGTTTGCTGAGGTTATCGGGCGTGACGTCAATAAGGGCCGGGCGCTTCGTGCGGTTGCTGGGTCTGCTGGTGTGCCGATAGAAGCGACTATGGCTATCGGTGACAACCTCAATGATCTGGACCTCGTTAAGGCTGCTGGAATTGGCGTTGCCATGAGCGATGGGGATCCTCGAGTGGTTGCGGCAGCGGATTGGGTCACTGGTACCTACGAAGATGATGGGGTAGCCCAGGCGATTGATCGCCTGCTCGATGGTGAAATAGACGCTGGTATGGCATAGCCGATGGCGTTTGGCACGGACCTCACCGAATGCGCCCGAGTCGTTGCGGATGGGGGCGTGGCAGTTGTCGCGACCGACACCTTGTACGGATTGGTTGCGGATATTCGCTGTACACATGCTGTAGGTCGTGTGCTTGCCATCAAAGGTCGGGAAGCTGGTCGTGGTGTTCCGGTGTTGGTGAAGCACGCGGTTCAGGCCGCTGAAATCACAGCTTTCACGGATGAAGCGAAACTATTAGCAGATGCGTTCTGGCCCGGTGGACTGACACTGGTGCTTCCGACAATGGGGTCTGTAGATCGACGTCTTCACGGTCCCGGGTCCACGGTCGGTATACGGGTACCTGACAGTGAGATTGTTGGGTGCATCATTGATGTAGTGGGGGCTCCAATCACTGGAACCAGTGCCAATCTTTCCGGTCAGGCGCCGGCAGCGACTGCCCGCGAGGCAGCAGACATGTTCGGTAATGCGGTGGATTACGTATTGGACACTGCCGTCGGCGCAGCCGTAGCGTCAACGATCATTAATCTTAGCCAGAAGCCGCCGATCGTGATTCGTGAAGGGGTGATTGCGATGCCCGAGCTACGTGTCCTCGTTCCAGATATTTGTGTGGCGGCGGACGAGGTGTAATGCACGCCGGCGATGTTGAGTTGACTGGGGTCTTTACTGATTCGGAAGCTCGGTTTCTACGCGCTCAGTTTGACTCCTGCCGTATTGCCTTAGTGTGTCGATCCACGCTTGACGAGAAGATTGTGCTTCTTCGATGGTCGCTAGGGGATTTCGACACATCGAGTCCGATCACTGACGGTGGTCGTCGGCTGAATGTGGCGTACTACGTGTTGGACTCGGGTGGCGACGAACATTTGGTGCCTATTGCGTCATCCGCAGATCTGGCGGAGCAATATCCTGGCCATTTCGAAGCCGGTTTAATTCCGGTGCGACGTTCGCGTCTGGGCTGCTTGGGAGCGGCGATCTGTGTGCTGAGTGTGGTGGGCCTAGTATCCGTGGGTTTCTAGGGCTCGACTCATATTTCTCGATGGCAGGCACGTATCACGCTGTACCCGGGCAGGTCGGCTGGATTTTGGGATAACGGTACCCTGTGGATAATCTCACTAGTTCCTGATTGCGAAATAAAAATGGCCCCGATCCGGTTTGCGGTGTTTGGAGCGAGGCACTGGCATGTGCTCGAAATAGCCCATGCCATTCGTGCTGATGAACGATTTGAGCTCGTCGGGGTTGCAGAGCCTGATGAGGAAACGAGGCATCAGGTACAAACCGAACTTCAGATCCCGGCATTTACCAGCCACCGCGAGATGCTTGATGCTGATGCGGTCGATGCGGTGGCGGTGGCATCTATCAATAATGAACGAGTCGAGGTGATCGCCGACACGCTGGGGGCTGGTGTGCATGTGCTGGCGGATAAGCCCATGGTGGTGTCTTTGGACCAACTGGATCGGGTTGAATCGGCGGTGCGGTTGAGTCAGGCGACGTTGTCATGTGCACTGACGCTTCGATTCACACCTCACTTTGTAGCGGCGAAAGCAGCTATTGATAGGGGGGAGATCGGGCAGGTGATCGGGTCGTATGCCCAAGGGCCTCACAAGCTGGGTGTCGCGCGCCGGCCGGAGTGGATGTTTAACCGCGAAAAGTACGGGGGCGTTTTGCTGGATCTGGCGATACACGATATCGACGTTGCAAGGTGGATCCATGGCACTGAACCAGTAGCAGTCGTTGCGGACGAAGGGTCGTCCAGATTTTCTGATCTCGATTTTGCCGATTACGCGTCGGTTTATCTGCGGATGGCTGATGGTGCAGTCGCGGTCTGTCGTTCTTCGTGGTTAACGCCAGATGATGACCCAACTCACGGAGATCGCCGTCTAATTGTCGAAGGTACTGAAGGGAGTCTTGAGATTGTTGATGCAGCTCAACGTCGGCTGACGATCAACTCCGCCGGTACGGTGCAGACGCGAACGAACGTTCGGGAAGAAATGGTGGGGCAACCGGATGCGATGGCCGAGTTGGTCCGAGATTTTGCGCGTGGTATTTCTGGCGAAGCGCCTCAGTTGATCACGGCTCAAGAAACTATCGAGTCTCATCGGTGGGCATTAAAGGCTCGGGTGCAGGCCGAATCTGTGCAGCTGGGCTGAGAATATTGAACACAAAATGTTCTTTGGATTTTGGGCATTTGTTGACTTGGGGGACGAACATGCACTGGAACCTTGTGTCGGACCGCCACTTATGAGGAGTTAAGGTGGATCCAACGAATGTATTGGTGCTTATGTCAGATGAGCACAACGCTCGAATGCTTGGTTCATCCGGCCATTCGATTGTCCAGACGCCTAACCTCGATGCGCTAGCTGAGCGTGGGGTCAGGTTCAGCACGGCCTACTGCAATTCGCCTATCTGTGTGCCGTCGCGGGCAAGTTTTGCTACTGGTCGATACGTGCATCAGATCGGTGCGTGGGACAACGCTGCCCCATATACAGGCTCTGCTTCCCAGAGTTGGGGGCATTGTCTGGCCAACAGCGGGATTCCGGTGACGACCATCGGTAAATTGCACTATCGTGATTTATCCGATGATGTCGGATTTCCCGATCAACGTATACCTATGCATGTTATGGATGGAAAGGGTGACCTTTTCGGTTGCCTCAGACATGACATGACACCTACGCGTTTCCAACTGGACCACATCGACGAGGCAGGGGCTGGAGATTCCGAATACTTGAGATATGACTCAGCGATCGCGCGCGAGGCGGTTCGGTGGTTGCATGAAGAAACTGGTGGCCGAACGACTCCGTGGTGCCTCTTCGTATCTTTTACGACCCCACATTTTCCTCTGATTGCGCCCTCGCGGCATATCGATCGATATCGCCTTGAAGACATCGATATGCCTATTGCAGGGATGCCTGATGAATGGCCCCAGCATGCGGCCGTGAGTGATTTCCGGCGTTTACGTGTGCAGACGGCAAGCGAGATGCGTTCAGAGGAAGCGGTACGAGCGGCTCGCCGGGCGTATTACGCGATGTGTTCGTTTCTAGATGAGCAGATCGGACAGGTGCTCGAAGCTCTTGAGGCGTCCGGACTTTCAGACTCCACCCGTATTGTCTACACCAGCGATCATGGCGAGGCCCTTGGGGACTACGGCATATGGGGCAAAAGCGTCATGTATGACAGTTCCTCGGCGGTTCCGATGATTGTGTCAGGACCAGATGTTCCTTCAGCTGGCGTGTCCGACTGTCCGGTCTCGCTCGTAGATCTTTTCCCCTCGATCACCGCTGCAACGGGAGTCGGGGCATGTGTCGAGGACGATGATCTTCCTGGTACTGAGTTATGGTCGATCGCGGCGGGTGACGAACCAGATGAACGCCTCGTGTTTTCTGAGTACCACGCAACGGGGTCGTCGTCAGCCAGTTATATGTTGCGTGATCGGCAGTTCAAGTATGTCAATCACGTGGGATATCTTCCGCAGCTTTTTGATCTCTCGTCGGATCCTACTGAGTTGATCAACTTAGCGGGGGATCCCGGTCATGTCGGCACGGTTCATTTCTTTGAACGGGCTTTGCAGGCGATCTGCGATCCGGACGCCACTGACGCAGCAGCTAAGGCGGATCAGGCGCGTTTGATTGCTGAAAATGGTGGGGAGGATCTCATTCGTCAAGTGGGACCTCAGATTAGTTTCACACGGGCGCCGGTGGAATTTCGAGTTGGGTAAGTTAACGCGCAAGGCGGGTTGTTAGACCGGAATGGTTGAGTTGCCAGCCAAAGCCTGCTTGTTGAGGGATCGTTATCAGTCCGTTGTCGGCTTCAGGTTCGCCATCAAGGACATCCCAGATCACGGCATTTCCGGGCAAAGGGTCGCGGCGCGGAAAGTATTCGCCGATTTCACAGCACGACCGTCCGGCGATCAGGTGCCATGAGTGCAGCCAACCTTGATGGGGGGCGACGATTCGGTGGTGGCTCGCTGCTAGGCCACAAATACGGAGGGCTTCCGTAAACCCACCAACCCGGTTGATGTCCGGTTGCAGGTAGAACACCCCTGCGTCGATGAGTCGGGTAAAGGGAAATCGGGTGCGCTCGGATTCGCCCGCGGCAAGCGCTACGAGTCCTGTTCGTGCAAGTGTTTCGTAGCCAGCGAGGTCCTCTATTGGTAGCGGGTTTTCGAGCCAGGCCACATCGAGTTGTGCCAAGGGTTCAAGCATCCGTTGGGCGTACGGAAGATCCCAGTTGAAGTGAGCGTCGACCATCAATCGCGCGTCGTCGCCGATCACATCGCGAATCTCTCGAAGTAAATCGAGTTCTTGCTTGCGGCCTGTCGATCCTTCCTTAAAGTCGCGGCTGAAGAAATACTTAAACCCGACGAACCCGGACTGTCGGGCCACGGAGATCTCATTAAGGAGGGCTGCAGCATTCGGTCGACGTTGCAGTGACAGGCTGCTCAGATATACGGGTATGCGTGCGGTCTGTCCGCCGCCAATAAGGCTCACGACTGGTTGTTCTAATGACTTTCCCAGCAGATCCCACAGGGCAATATCTACACCGCTAAGCGCCATCACGCCGGTGCCCTGTTGACCTTGTCGATCAAGCGAGGCATATAACCGATCCCAAATCGTTTCGATATCAGAAGCCTCGATTCCGATGAGCATTGGAGCAAATTGCTGCTCGATAATCTCGGTGGCACCGGTCGGAAAACCGCCGACAGTACCGAGGCCAATCAGTCCGTCGGTTGTTTCAATTTCGACAACCACAAGGGCGACCGATTCTCGTGTTGCACCGGGTCCACCGGGCGCAGCGACGTCAGGGTTTTTCAACGTGTGCGTTCGAACGTGCGCAATGTTCATCGCTTTAATTGTGTTGTGAAATGCACGAGCCTGCGTGCCTGCTTTGAAACGACTCCTGTTGGGGATGTACTCACCGGCGATCCGTTAATAATTCCCCCAGGCAAATTTGAAGAAGGCTTCTCAGGTACACCTCAAGTCTAAGGCAGACATAAGATGCGTTTTTGAAACGGCGTTGAGATCCATCTGTGATCTCCGTACCACCGATATAGCGGCCAAGGCCGATCAGGAGCGTCGGATTGCAGAAAAT
>CAZFVB010000038.1:12633-14811 GCA_964522375.1 uncultured Chloroflexota bacterium | reverse complement strand
AGATCGAGTTCTTGACTCTCCTTTTCGGCCATAGCATTATCCCGTGGTTACACCGAATGTTTCCTGATTGGTGCGTCGGCATGTCATTGATGAAGCCCAAGAGACAACAAGTCTTACGATTGATTGCCATCTCTTTGCTTTTGGTTGTCTCAGTCAGCCTTTACGGGTGTGGTGGAGACGAAGAGCCAAAGAAAAGCGGCCAGTTCAAAATCAACCAAGGTGAGTATTATGGTGGTCTCTAACGACTAGGATTCATCATGCACCGTATTGCCGTGATTGCCGGAGATGGAACCGGACCAGAAGTTACTGACGAAGCGCTAAAGGTTCTTGAGGCTGTTGGAGCTGCCGAAGGCTTCACGTACGAACTCACCAAGTTTGACTTTGGGGGTGAGCGGTATCTCAAGACCGGTGAGACTTTGCCTGACGAAGCCCTTGAGGAGCTTCGGGGCTTTGACACGATTTTTCTTGGGGCCATCGGTCATCCTGACGTTCCGCCCGGGGTACTGGAGAAGGGGATTCTTCTCAAGGCTCGTTTTGGTCTCGATCAATACATCAATCTCCGTCCCGTCAAGCTTTATCCCAACGTGGACACCCCTTTGAAAGATAAAGGTCCCGAGGAAATTGATTTTGTGGTTGTTCGGGAGAACACGGAAGGGATGTATACGGGCATGGGTGGTGTGCAGTACGCCGGCACCGACCATGAGGTCTCCACTCAAATTCATTGCACCACTTACCGGGGTGCCGCTCGGGCTGTTCGATACGCTTTTGATCTCACCCGCAAACGAAACTTGCGGAAGCAGCTTCATCTCGTGGCTAAGACGAATGTACTCACGAGTGTTGGGGGTACGTGGTGGCGCGCCTTCAATGAGATAGGTGACGCGGAATATTCAGATGTCACACGCGAATATGCGCACGTCGATGCTGCCTCAATGTGGTTTGTTAAGAATCCAGAGTGGTTTGACGTCATCGTTACCGAGAACTTGTTTGGTGACATCATCACCGATATCGGGGCGATTATTTCTGGTGGTTTGGGAATATCTGCCGGTGGGAACATTAATCCCGAAGGCGTCTCAATGTTTGAGCCAATCGGTGGCTCAGCGCCCAAATACGAAGGACAAGACGTCATCAACCCGCTGGCCGCCATAAATGCGATGCATATGCTGTTGGACCATCTTGGGGAGACGAACGCAGCAACTCGCGTGGAAGCGGCGATTGTTGGCGCGCTCAATAGCGGGCAGATCAAGTCGATGAGTGCGGGTCGTATGGGGATGGGGACCAAGGCGGTAGGTGATTTGGTGGCCTCCCTGGTATAGGGACTGGAGGCGAAATCCATGCCGGCAGCTTGCGGTGCGGGAACGTGAGTCTCTCAAGAAGCTAATCCTAGGGCGATGGGCTTGATTGTACGGTTCGTTTCCCCGGGCATCGTGCAAGCACCATGTGTCCACGCTACACCGGCTCCGGCTGCTAGCAGGGTTCTCTTCTAGTTTCAGGCGTATATAGGCGTTGCTCTGGATGAACTCTGAGCTGAACAAGCGCGGCAGGCAGGAAATGGGTCTAAGCGAGTTCTCCGGAGATGGTTTCACAGGCGGGGGACGGTCCTTTCCGGATAGCCAAGGCGAATTGGCGAGCTGTCGATGGCGATCGACGTGCAATGGCTTGCGTGACCAGGTCGATGAGACTGCTGAGATCCGGTGAGGCGGTTGTCAATGAGGTGCCGGCCAACGTTGGGTTGGTTTGGGCAGCAGCCGTTAGAGGGATTACAAGCGCCGCGATCCCGGCCCCATCAAAGCAGGCCTTAGCAATGTCAAGCATTCGCTTCGCAAGGCCCGGATCCTGACGGGCGAATGGTGTAAGAACGTGAGGCCCTATCATTCGAAGCCCGGGTTCGGGACTCGCCACAAGTATGGTTGCAAGTGCCAAGGCGTGATCAGTTCCCTCTCTATTGGTGAGCAACACCTTCGATATGGAATGGCCTAAATGGGTTGCAGCTTGCGGGCTTAGATACAGCATGCCCGGTGAGGCATGGTTTGGGTCGCGAGCGACTCGTGACAAGGAGGTAATTGCAGTTTGGGGGTCGCCGGAAGCCCATAGTGTGGCGACGGTTTCTCCGAGGGTTAGTAGATCAGCAGTTGCTTGTGACGAGTTTTGGGGAGTCACACGTGACCCGTGCCTAATGTT